>JBFGQG010000007.1:0-20181 GCA_041564295.1 Anaerolineales bacterium
AGGCCGTTGATCATGGCGGCGTAATCTTCGAGAAAACCTTTGGGGCCGGATTGGCCGGCTCTCCAGGTCCTGTTCAGCCGGCCGGATGAACTATCCGGCGCATAATTAAGGAGAAATCTCCCGTTGCGCATAGCCATTGACTTATAAGTGTCATTTTCGAGATACCTACCAGCTTCAGAAAATGCCGACAGCATAAGCCCGTTCCATGAAGTAACACACTTGTCATCAGTACCGGGGCGAACGCGCTCCTCACGCGCTGAAAGCAGCTTTGCATGTGCTTCTGTGAGCATGAGCGGAATCTCCCCTTCATCCACACCAGTTAATCCGGCCAGTTGGGCGTCGTCCAGCTTACGCTGCAGCACTGTTTTTCCTTCAAAGTTTCCTTCCTTTGTAATGCCGTAGGCTGCAATAACGAGGGCCTGTTCGTGCGGGTCGGGCAGGGCTTTGGTGATTTCTTCCAGCGTCCAGACGTAGAACTTGCCTTCAACGCCTTCCGAATCGGCATCCAGGCTTGAATAAAATCCGCCCTCGGGGCCGGTCATTTCGCGCATCACGAAATCCAGCGTTTCTTCCACGATTCGCCTGTAATGAGGTTTCTTTGTCAGCAGCCACGCGTAAAGATAGACACGGGCAAGCTGCGCATTATCGTAGAGCATTTTTTCAAAATGGGGGACAAGCCAATGATCGTCAACGCTGTATCGGGCGAATCCGCCTCCTACAACATCGTACATGCCGCCTTTGCCCATCGCATCAAGGGCGTGTTCAGCCATCTGGAGCGCCATTTTATCGCCTCGCGTGGCCTTGCGCAGCAGGAACTCGATGGTCATCGGTTGCGGAAACTTGGGCGCTTTCCCCCAACCGCCGTTTTTCCAGTCATAAGCCTGCGCCAGCTTCATCGCGGCGTTGTCGAGCAGGCTTGAGGAGATCGTTTCTGTGCCGGCCATTGGACCGCCTAATTCCTCGCGCAGCATCGTCGATAAACGACCGGCCTGGTCACGTACGTTCTCTCGATCCTGTTCCCAGGCATCCGCGACCGCAGTCAGGACCTGTTTGAAAGAAGGCATCTGGTAGCGCGGCGCCGGCGGGAAATAAGTGCCTCCGTAAAAAGGCTCACCATCCGGCGTCAGGAAAACGGACATCGGCCAACCCCCATGACGCGTAAGCGCAACGACAGCCTGCATATAAATCCCGTCCAGGTCCGGACGCTCTTCCCGGTCCACCTTTATGTTGACAAAATAACGGTTCATTAATTCTGCAGTTTCTCCGTCTTCAAATGACTCGCGTTCCATGACGTGACACCAGTGGCAGGCTGCATAACCGATGCTTAGAAATATTGGTTTATCTTCTGATTTAGCTTTTTTAAGAGCCTCGTCGCTCCAGGGATACCAGTCAACCGGATTATGTTGGTGTTGGCGCAGGTAAGGGGAACTTTCACGTGCCAGGCGATTGGCCATATCATTCTCCGAATTCGAGTTCAAAGTCGGTTGTATCGTCCCATTCTTCTGCCGGCACGATGTCTATTTCACCGAAAAGGTCTGCCTGTGTCGCAGCGACGCTTTTGCGCTTGACGAGTTCAAGCATCGCGAGAAATGAAACCACCGTGTCGATTCGAGAATGCGTCTCCCCAAGTATGTCGGAAAATTTTGCCGTTCCGAACTGGCGTATCCTTTGGACCAGGCTGCGAATTTTTTGCCGGATGGTCACTTTCGGGGGCGTTACAACTGAATTCAGGTTGATCTGGTCTGGGACGGCTGAAAAAACGTCGAGAGCGGCATACCAGAGTTCTTTGACGGTTACACCTGTCAGGTCTAATTGCCCTTCTACCTTTGGGGGCGGTGCCAGCCGCAGATAAGTTCGTTTGCCCGCGATTTCATGCTTTTGGAGCACCTCGGCGATTTCTTTATAGCGCTTATATGCGATGAGCTGTTTTGCCAGTTCATCACCAGGATCTTCTTCACCCGGTTCTCGGACCGGCGGCCTGGGGAGAATTGCTTCAGATTTTATCAGCACAAGCCTCGACGCGACCACGAGGAAAGAAGAAACTTCTTCAGCTGCGACCTCTTTCAATGTTTGGATATAACTTAAGAACTGGTTTGTCACCTGCGCAATTGCGAGCGATGTCACCTCGAGCTCAGCCTTCTCGATCAACTGGAGCAATAAGTCCAGTGGACCTTCAAAGATTAGTGTTTCTACTAGAAAAGCAGGATCTGCAGCCTTTGTTTCCATGGTGGGCTATTATAATGGTGAATGGTAAGATTTTCCTGAACGAGAGCGTCAATCTTATACAGGCCAGGACCTGTGACACCAGATGCTATGCATCATTTTTTTTAAGGAGAGAAAAACATGGTTTCCGAACCAATCAACGTAACCGACCAGGCATTTGAAAAGACTGTACTTCAGAACTCTCTGCCGGTCATCGTGGATTTTTGGGCGCCCTGGTGCGGTCCATGCCGCATGGTTGCCCCGATCCTCGATAAACTTGCGAAAGAATTCGAAGGAAAACTGGTTATCGCCAAAGTGAATACAGACGAAGACAATGAATGGGCCGGACGCTACGGCGTTCGCGGTATCCCAACGATGTTCTTTGTGCACAACGGTAATATTGTACACCGCCAGGTGGGCGCGTTACCTGAGCCTTACCTGCGCGATGTGGTCAACCAGTTTCTTGAGGCCGTCGCCGAAGCCGGTGCCGCGTAAGCAACCTGTTTCTTGAATCGCCTTTCGGCGAAACAAAAAGGACCATTTCTATGGAAAGTGGTCCTTTTTGTTTTTTTTTTACTTTTGATGGCCTGGTTCTAAGAACAAACCAGACAGCCTACGACAGGTTAATTCCCGAGCCTCAATTTCCGCCAGGCGCCGGCCCAGGGCGTTCCCAACCGGTGGCTCTTGGGTAGTTTGATATGCTGCACTTTCGTTCCAACCTTAACGCAGAGCAGTGCAATTTCCTGCCAGTCATCTTCGATTAAAGCGCGCTCGATCGCTTTCCCTGTAGTACCAGCCCACTCCCATTCCAGTCTGAATTTATCCGCTTTCAACCAGTACCCGCGCTTCTCCCACGCGACCACGGATGATTCTATCCCTTGCGCGATGGTCTGCAACGCCGCGGCGATGAATGCTGCAAGATCTCTGGACATGTCATCCACTTCTTCATGCGTCAAAAGTTCGCGCAAGGCTATGGCGATCGCTCGCATCAACTGGTTCCGTTCCTTACCTGCAGAGTTTGGATTGATTACTCGGCTCATCTGGTGAAGTTCCTCCTGTCGGGATCTACCGGCACGCAAGATTAACCGCTTCATCGCATCTCGTCAAGTTCTTTGCGTGTGGTATATGAGTCTCCATCCCGTTTATTGACGCTCGATCACCGATTGCATATAATTCGCCCCGAGGGGAAGTGCTGGAATTGGCAGACAGGCTTGACTTAGGATCAAGTGCCGAGAGGCGTGAGGGTTCGAGCCCCTCCTTCCCCATGAAAATAGTAGCGCGCCGGCAACTGCGAGGCGCGCTAGCGTTGTGTAATCGTATCTCACATCGTACATAAGACTTTTATAAATATAAATTGGACCGCAGCCTCACCTCCGGAGCCATTGCAAGTCCGGAATGTTATAATGCTGCGAAATATTGACATTAGGTGTTTAACTTGAAAATAGAAAAATCCCTGCTCGAGGATCACCAGATCAAGCTTAGCGTCGAAGTGGATAGCGACAATTTTGAAAAATCAAAACGACGCGCTGCCCGTAAGATATCCAGCAAACAGCGTATTCCCGGTTTCCGTCCCGGAAAAGCGCCTTACGAAGTCATCGCACGCCAATTTGGTGAAGGCGTGATTATCGAAGAAGCCATCGATAATCTTGTCGATGAGATGTATCCGAAGCTGCTCGATGACGCAGATATTTCGCCTTATGGCCCAGGACAGTTGAAAGAGATCAAGAGTCTCGATCCGCCGCAGCTCGAATTCGTAATTCCATTGGCGCCTGAAGTCGACCTGGGAAATTACTCGGAACTCCGGCTGGAATACGCGATTCCCGAAGTAACCGAAGAAGACGTCAACCAGACGATTGAAAACCTGCGAGCGCGACAGGCGAAGACTGAGTCCGTCGAGCGCGCAGCTGAAGTCGGTGACATATTGTCCATATCCCTGGAAGGCCGTGATACAAAAGCTGCTGACGACGAAGCTCCCGTAGTTAAATTGGAACACACTCCCGTCGTCATTGAACCCGAAGACGCTGATATCGAAAATGAATGGCCTTTCCCTGGTTTTTCTACCGGTTTGAAAGGGCTTTCGAAAAACGATGACGCTCTTTTCTCGCATGAATACCCCGAAGAGTTCGAGCAGGACGAAACCTTGAAAGGCAAATCCATCGAATTCAAGGTGACTGTTCATGAAGTGCGATCCCGAGATCTGCCGGAATTGAACGAAGATTTCGTCAAATCTCTCGGTGGAGAGTACGAGACGGTTGAAGACCTGCGCGAAGATGCCCGCCGGCACCTGGAAAGCTCAACCAAAGAGCAATATGAATCGGATTTTGAAAATCGATTACTCGACAAAATTGTTGAATCTTCAGCATTCCGTTTCCCGCCGCAGATGGTTGAGGACGAAATCGACGCCCTCGTCGACCAGTTCAAAAACCGCCTTGCGAATGAAGGCTGGGAAATGGACACCTATCTCAAGGCCAACCAGAAGGACGAAGCAACCCTTCGTGAGGAATTCCGTGAAACTGCCATTCGCCGCATCCGGCGCGGCCTGACTATTATGGAGGTCGCAGAAAAAGAAGGTATCAAGGTCTCCGAACGCGAGGTGCAGGATGAAGTCCAGCGGACCGTAGAAATGGTCAACAGCTCATTCTCTGAGCGTGAAAGCCGTAAAATATTGACGGAAGATTTCTTGCGTGGCCTGGTCTCGAGCGCTATGCGCGATGCACTTACGTCCAGGACCTTTTTACGCCTTAAGGCAATTGCAAAAGGGGAGGACGACGTCGAAGAAGCAAGTTCAGACGAACCTGCAGTTGATACACCTGGTTCAGAAGATGACACAGTCGAGGAAGTTGTAGAATCTGTCGAAACGCCTGCTGTTCCGGACGAACAACAGGAAGAAACTGCGGAGAAGGATGATTAAGCCCACCAACGTGGCTATGGTGAATAAAGGAGAAACATGTTAAATCCGCAATCTGTTATTCCGATGGTTATTGAAACGACCGGACGCGGTGAGCGCGCGTATGATATTTACTCGCTCCTTCTTAAAAACCGGATCGTATTTCTGGGCACACCAATCAACGCCCAGGTCGCCAATCTGATCGTGGCACAGCTGCTTTTCTTGAGCAGCGAAGACCCCGAGGCGGATATCCAGATGTATATCAACTCGCCTGGTGGTGAAGTGTATGCCGGTCTCGCAATCTACGATACCATGCAGATGATCCCGAACAGGATCCGGACGATTGCTGTCGGTGTGACGGCATCCTTTGGCACGCTTCTCCTCACTGCGGGCACCAAAGGCGAACGGTATGCGCTCCCAAACGCAACATTACACATGCACCAGCCGCTTGGGGGAGCGCAGGGGCAGGCTTCCGATATCGAAATCCAGGCCAGGCAGATTCTCAAGCTGAAAGAAACTCTGAACGGCATCCTTGCCAACCATACCGGACAGCCTCTGGAAGTAATCGAGCGCGATACAGATCGAGACATCTATTTCAGCCCCGAACAGGCGGTGGATTATGGTCTCGTAGACGAAGTGCTGGACACGAAAACTGAGAAATAACGGGTAACTGAAGAATAATCAAACGGGAAGTCGATCCTGGCTTCCCGTTTTGTGTTTAACCGGCGGACTATAGCCTCAGGTTTCCGGCTTTCTTTAACCTCGAAAGACGTATAATACCCCCTATGCTCAAGAATATTCATGCGCTTATCCTGGATATGGACGGTGTCATCTGGCGAGGCCCGCAGTGGTTGGTAAAGCCCGCTGAACTATTTCCGCGATTGTGTGATGCCGGTATAGCGTTTACTTTCGCAACAAACAATGCCACGCGCACCATCCCATACTATCTCGATAAATTTTCTAAATCCGGTATTCAACTGGAGACGTGGCAAGTGATGAACTCCGCAGTCGCAACAGCTCATATTCTGTCAGAGCGGCTGCCTGCAGGCTCTGAAGTATTCGTCGTAGGGGAGTGGGGTCTCGAATCGACGCTCGTTGAAAAAGGATTCAGGATCGGATCGAAAGATCCGAAAGCCGTTGTCTGCGGCATGGACAGGCAGGTGACCTACGACAAGATCAAAACAGCTGCCGGTCTGGTCCGAAACGGCGCCGCCTTCAGCGGTACGAACCCGGATAAAAGTTTTCCCACACCAGAAGGCCTGGCCCCAGGTGCCGGTGCCATCCTGGCCGCGATCGAAGCTGCCTCCGGCGTCTCGCCCGAAATTATCGGTAAACCCCAGCCGGGGATGTTTCTACAACTCCTGTAAATCCTCGATAACAGGCCGGAAAATGTCCTCGTCGTCGGCGACAGGCTTGAGACCGATATAGCCGGCGGTCAGGCTGTCGGCTGCAGAACAGCAGCGCTCCTATCAGGTGTATCGACCAGCGAAATGATAGAGTCCTGGCGGCCACAGCCGGACTATATCTTTCCCGACCTCAACGCCCTGGTAGAAGAACTGGTGGCAAAATGACTGAAAAACCATTGATTTACGACCTTGATATCGAGGGACTTGAAAAGCTGATGTCGGTTTGGGGGCAGCCCAAGTACCGGGCGGGCCAGGTATTCCAGGCGCTCTACGTGGATCTCGTCGAATCATTCGAAGACATTACGACGCTCCCTGCGGCTCTGCGCGACCGCCTGGCAGGGCAATTCACAATCAGCCACCTCGAAGCGAGAATCACCCTGGACTCTTCAGACGGACAGACGCGCAAGACTCTTTTCGGACTGCCGAATGGAGAAGCCATCGAAGCCGTGCTCATGCGCTACAAAAAGCGCAACACGCTGTGTATTTCAACCCAGGCAGGCTGTGCGATGGGCTGCGTATTCTGTGCAACAGGCCAGATGGGGTTTCGCGGCAACCTCACAAGCGGTCAAATTGCCGAGCAAGTCCTGTACTACGCCAGACTCCTGAAATCAGAGGGCCAGCGTCCGACAAACGTCGTCATCATGGGGATGGGCGAACCATTCCATAATTACGAAGCAACAATGGCGGCGATTGACCTCCTCAACCATCCAAAAGGGTTTAATCTGGGGGCCAGGCGGTTCACGGTTTCCACCGTTGGCCTTATTCCCGCGATCAAACAATTTGCGAGGGAAAATCGTCAGGTCAACCTCGCCATCTCTCTCCATGCAACCGAAGACGAACACAGGGAAAGCATGCTCCCGGTTAACAAACAGTACCCGATAAATGAACTGATCGAGGCATGCCGTGAATACGTACGCCTGACCTCGCGCAGGATCACCTTTGAATGGGCCTTGATTCGAGACGAGAATGATTCGCAGGAACAGGCAAACCGCCTGGCTGATCTACTCGCTGGTATCAATTGCCATGTCAACGTGATTCCGCTTAATCCGACTGAAGGCTACACGGGTCAGGCGACTACCCGCGAACGGGCCCAGCAGTTCAGAGAAATCCTCGAGCGCCGCGGGATCCCATGCACGGTGCGGGTCCGGCGGGGAATCGATATCAACGCCGGCTGCGGACAGCTGGCTATGCGAGGTGAGTAATGCCGGAACTTGAAGACCTTGTCCCAACTGCTGAACAGATCGAACGTGCGATCGATGCGGACCGCGTTGACGAAGCCGTTGAAATATTCCTGGATATGTTCGTTCCGGACCAGGCCGAAGTTTTTAACTACCTGGATGAAGATGCGCAATCCGTCCTTCTGAGCAACCTGGACGTTCCTGCCACGGCCGACCTGTTCGACGAACTCGAGGACGAGGAGACGCTCGAAGCAGCAGATGCCCTCTCGATCGACCGTCTGGCGGATGTTCTCGATGAGATGGAACCGGACGAGGCCGCCGATTTGCTTGGAGACCTGCCGCCCGACGTCGCTTCCCAGGCCCTGGCAGAAATGGACGACCCCGACGACGTCCTGCCGCTCCTTGGGTTTGGAGACGAGACGGCCGGCGGGAGAATGACAACTTCTTTCATCGCCCTGCGCCGGCATACGAGTGCCCAACAGGCGCTGCAATTCTTGCGAGATATTGCACCAGAATCTGATGTGCCTTATTATCTGTTCGTCATCGATCGCGAGAAACGCCTTTCAGGCGTTGTCGGTCTGCGGGACCTGGTGGTTGCGGAGCCCACCACCCTGATGGAAAATATCATGCAGCCGGACGTGCACTTCGTGACCACAGAAGCCGACCAGGAGGAAGCCGCCCGGACCATGGCACGTTACGACCTGTCTGCGTTGCCAGTTGTAAACGAACAACGCAAACTGGTCGGTGTGATCACAGGTGACGATCTGGTGGACGTCCTTGACGAGGAGGCGACGGAGGACATCTACCGCTTATCTAATGTTGCCAACACAGATATCGAGCCGGAAACGGCGGTCTGGACCCAGATCAAAGGCCGGTTGCCATGGCTTTACCTGAGCATGTTAACCGCGCTGTTTGCAGCCTGGGTGATCAGCCGCTTTGAGCAAGTCATCGCAGAAGTTGCAGTCCTCGCAGTGTTTCAATCCGTTGTAGCCGGTCTCGGCGGGAACGCTGTGACACAGAGCATGGCCATAACCGTGCGCTCCCTTGCGCTGGGGAAGATTGCGCCGGGGCGCGCCTGGCCGATCATTTTGCGACAGACAATCATCGGCTTGATATTGGGGTTATCCATCGGGGTCGTTGTAGGTCTTGGCGCTTTCCTCTGGCGGGGAAACGCTTATCTGGGTCTCGTCCTCGGGCTGGCATTGATTGGAAACCTGATCGTAGCTGGCCTGGCCGGAACAGTGATCCCTCTCGGGTTAAAGGCATTAGGGCAGGACCCGGCGCTTGCATCGGCTGTCCTGGTCACGACGGCAACAGACAGCATGGGTTTTTTATTATTCCTGGGCCTGGCTGCTCATTTTCTGCAATTTATTAAGGGCTGATTTGCATCTGGTAAGAACTCAATGGAAAGAGGTGCACTATGAGGGCAAAAGTGATCTTAAACCCATATTCAAGCCGCTGGAAAGGCGGTCAGCGCAAGGCTGAGATTGAGCAGGCCTTGATGGATGCTGGCGTGGATTTTGTAATCGCGCCAACGGAGGGTCCTGAGCACGCTATCACACTTGCACGCGAGGCCGTGGAAGCAGGTTATAAGCTGGTCATTAGTGCCGGGGGAGACGGCACGATCAGCGAAGTCGTCAACGGCATCCTCTCAGCACAAGGAAATGAAGAAGTCGTGTTTGGCGTTATTCCGGTCGGTACTGCAAACGACCTGGCGGACAACCTGGGGTGGCCAAAGGATATCCGGGAAGCAGCGCGCCTTATCGCTGTCGGAAAAACCAGGAAGATGGACGTCTGTACATTAAACGACCGTTTCTTCGTCAATAACGCCGGCCTGGGACTCGAACCCTTCATCTCGACGATCCAGAAAGACATGGTCAAACTTAAGGGGAATTTCAGGTATCTTGCTGCAGCGCTTTCAGGAATAATGGCTAATCCGCAGTGGGAAATGCAACTCGCGTGGGACTCCGGAGAGTACTCTGGGCCGGTGACGCTTGTATCAGTCGGAAACTGCGCCAGGACCGGGGGGATTTTCTATACAGTGCCGCACGCGGATCCGTTCGACGGTAAGCTATCTTTTATTCGCGGTTATATTCCGAAACGGATCGGTCTGCTCAAGGCATTTCCGATGATTATGAAACCGGCGGAAGGCAACGTGACAGAGCACCCGGCCGTCTTCGAAGAGCATGCCACCTGGCTGCGGGTAAAAACGAGCTCGCCTTCACCGGCACATGCAGACGGTGAGGTGATCCTGCGCGCAGAGACAGATTTTGAATTTAAACTTCTCCCTGAAAGACTCACGATCCTGGTAGCATGAGCCTCATCCGGCTGCTGAGGTTCAGTTTCCACCTCCTCTACCACCAATTCGCCTGGACCTACGACTGGATCGCGGCCGGGGTCTCAGCCGGGTACTGGAAAGATTGGGTCCTGTCGGTCATTGAGCATCTTGATGGATGCGAGCGCATCCTTGAAATCGGCCATGGCCCAGGCCACTTGATGCAAACGCTGCTCGAGAGGAAGAAGTGCAGTGTTGTTGGAGTGGACCTTAGCCCGCAAATGGGCAGGCTGGCTCGTGAGAAGCTCGTAAAGGTCACAGGCCGGCCGTCACTTGTAAGAGCGGATGCGCGCGCGCTGCCTTTCGCTGTCCGGGCATTTGACGCCGTAGTCGCAACCTTCCCATCCGAGTATATCGCCGAGCCGGAAACCTGGTCTTCTTTCAGCAGGATGGTCCATCCGGAGGGGAAAATTGTCGTTCTATTAGGCGCAAGACCTGTTGGTTATCATCCGCTGAACTTGCTGAGCCGGCTGCTTTTCAGGCTGACAGGCCAGATCGGCTCGGAAGAAATTGATGCGGCGCGCGAACTTCTTGAAGCGCATCTCGCCGAATTAGAACTGGAAATTCGAAACCACACCGGTCTTGTGCGCAGTAGCGAGACGTTCTACGTCATCGCCAGGCCGGCACCCACGCCGGCGGTATAATTTGGTCATGCAGCTCACTCTTGGGATATCAAAAATTAAGAAATACGCTGTTTCTGAAAGCGGGGATACACTCGAGTTTATTGAAAGGCCCGGCGGGGGCCTATCCGTCGTGCTCGTGGACGGCCAGCGCTCCGGTAAGAGCGCCAAGAGAATATCCAATAAAGTCGCGGGAAAGGTCGTTAGCCTGCTGTCTGAGGGGATCCGGGATGGAGCTGCTGCCCGGGCGGTTTCCGATTTTCTCTACCACGAACGCGGGGGACAGGTCACGGCCACATTGAACATCATATCGGCTGACCTGATTTCTAAGACTCTTGTCATTACGCGGAACAACCCTGCGCCGGTGCTGGCGTTGCGGCGCGGTCAGATCGAAATTCTGGATGCGGTTTCCATGTCGATCGGTACGCGGATAAACATGCGCCCTGTGATCAATGAATTTCCACTCGAAGAAGGCCTGTGTGTCCTTGCATTTACCGATGGAATCAACAATGCCGGCGTACGTAAAGGGAAAAAACTGGCCGTGCGGGAGACCTTCGCCAATTTGCTTCGTGAGGGTCTTGACGCCCAAAAAATTGCGGACGGTATGCTGGTGGCTGCATTAGAACTGGACGAGGGCCGTCCGGTTGACGATATTTCAGTTGCTGTTTTGAAGATTGATCCGAATGATGGGGATGACGTCCGGCGCGTCTCGGTACGGCTTCCTCTCGGTGTCCTCGGATGAGCATGATAACTATCGGATTGGTCGGCCCCTGTACATCCGGCAAATCGACTATCCGCTTAATCCTGGAAGAAAAGGGCTTTAGGGTTCGGCACATCGCACAGGAACATTCATTTGCTCCGAAAATGTGGAAGCAAATTGCAAACCCTGATGTCTTGATATTCCTCGATGTCTCTTATCCGGTTACATTGGAGCGCAGGAACTGGCGCTGGACGGTGGCAGATTACGAAGAGCAGCTCCGCCGTCTGTCTCACGCTCGCGCGAACGCTGATCTGGTGATTGATACGGACGCATACACTCCTGAAGCAATAGCAAAAAAGATCGTTGACTTTATCGGATAAGTCGCCCATGATTTACCTCGGCGCAAGGAAAAAAAGCGGGCCGATCACCGAGATCATCGCGTGTGCGACTTCCGAGAAAAACAGCATCAAGACAGTTCCTGCGAGGAGGAATGGTCCGTAGGGGATGGCCATGAAGGCCCTGTATCTCCGCAGCAGGAGTGTGAGCAAGACGATCGCCAGGCTGAACAGACCGGCAATCATCACTGACAAAACCAGGTTGAGGAGGACGTTCGGCCATCCGACCATCAAGCCGAGAACTCCAGCGAGGTTGACGTCTCCAAACCCCAGCGCGACTTCTTCGTCATCCCCTTGCATCCGTCTCGTGAGCCTTGTAAACACTGTACCAAGCCAGAAAAAGAAAAACATGACCACGTAGCCGGCAATCCCCCCGATGATGGACGGGATCGGTCCGTGCAGAAAGAACCCGACGCCGAAACCCAGGATTGCGCCGGTCAAACTGACCGGATGCAAGATCAGCTTCAATTCGATATCGATGACTGCCACCACGCCGAAAAACACCCAGACGACTGCGGACAGCCAGAATGGGAGGAACGCCGTCGCCGTTTCACTTGTATACAGCCAGATAAAAAGGCCGGCAAATAATATTTCGACCACCCACACGCGCAGTTTGCGCCGTTTCCCGCAGTAAACACACGTGCGCGGCCATAGAAAGTAATTCCAGTTCGACTGCTGCTCACCGCATTGTGTGCAAATAGGCCGGACAGGTTTCCTGTGTATAGGCAGGACGTCCGAAAGATAATTGACGAGCATACCCGCAAGGATGCCCAGTGTGCCTGTGGCTAGAATTTGAAGCATGGCGGTATTATACTTGTGGAGCACTGCCTTGAAAGTACGAAGACGTTTGTTTTCTTATATCGCGGGTGCAGAATTTAGAATACATGGAAATGAGGAGATTATCACGTTATGGAGAAATTTATTATCCAGGGGGGAATCCGATTGAGTGGGGAAGTGCAGCCTTCAGGGAATAAGAACGCCGCGCTGCCGCTGCTGGCCGCCTGCTTATTGAGCCCCGAGCCAGTCGTATTGCACAATGTGCCGGATATTCGGGACGTGCATGTGATGTGTGCGCTGCTGGAAAGCGTGGGAGCGGAGGCTGAAAGAATCAGTTCGAATACCTGGCGCATCCACGCTGCAGAAATCAAAGCGGCAACCCTCGATGCAGATATGTGCAGGCGGCTGCGCGCGTCCATCGTGCTGGCCGGCCCAGTTGTAGCCAGGACCGGGGAACTGCATCTGCCGCCGCCGGGGGGTGATCTCATAGGCCGCCGGCCGGTGGACACCCACGTCCTCGCGCTGCGCGCCCTTGGCACCAGCGTTGAATATGACCGCTACGCGGATATCCTCAATTTCCGCGCGCCGATGCTGCGAGGTGCAGACATCCTCATGAGGGAAGCCAGTGTGACAGGCACAGAGAATGCCATTATGGCTGCTGTGACCGCCCAGGGGGTAACGACGATTCGCAATGCTGCCTCGGAACCGCACGTGCAGGAAGTCTGCAAATTCTTGAATATCCTGGGTGCGAAAATATCCGGGATCGGTTCAAATACGCTGACGATAGAGGGTGTGGAGCAGGTCGGTGGGGGTGAGTTCACGATCGGGCCGGACTACCTGGAAGTCGCCAGCTTTATCCTGGCCGCTGTTATGACCCACGGGGAGATTCGCATCCGCGACGCCGGGCCGGAATATCTCGAAATGGCGCGCCTCTCATTCCGCAGGCTTGGGATTGATTGGATCGTTGACGGAAAAGATATTATCGTACCGCAGGAACAACCCCTCGTCGTAAAGCCCGATCTCGACGGATCGATCCCGGAATTGCGTTCACAGCCCTGGCCGGCGTTCCCGAGCGATTTGATGAGCCTGGCAATTGTTGCTGCAACCCAGTGTAAGGGCAGTGCGCTGTTTCATGACTGGATGTACGAGGGACGCATGTATTTCACCGATAAATTGAAAAAGATGGGCGCGCAGATCGTCCTGTGCGACCCGCATCGCTGCATTGTCAACGGTCCGACGCCGTTGTACGGGGCAGAGGTGGACAGCCCGGATATCCGCGCCGGGCTGGCTCTCGTACTCGCTGCCTTAGCTGCAAACGGGCAGTCAACCATTCTGAACGTTGGTCATATCGACAGGGGATACGAGCGGATCGAAGACAAATTGAGGGGTTTGGGCGCTGCTCTAGAGCGTGTCTGATGTTTGTAGGTGTCTCAGTCTGGAAAAGAAAGGAGAGACGCGCAGGTTGCAGCTGCCAATGGGGAAAGGCGCATTGTTTTCGGATATCAACACCAATGGTTTAACGCCGGAATATACTAGAACGGAAGTTCTATAGAGGAAACCACCGTGCTGCGCATTGTTTCAGCTGTTTGGTTATTACATTGGTGGTTCGGTCACCTTTTCTGCGCTGGTGACCGGGGAGAAATGGGGGAGGGGTGATCGCTTTTATCGCAGAGGGCGTTTTCGTCCCGTACGGCGATTTGCAAAATGAGATCATCTATCGAAGCGCCAGATTAGAAAGCCTGGTTGAGGGTATGGGGATACCGAACAGGATCGGCAAGAGTCTTCACGGAACGCAACTGTGCCAGCGGAATTCAATCGCAGGTGAGGACCCGAGGAGGCAGGCCTTATGGGGGCAAGCGTGCAAGGAGCAGGACGGGTATCTCTCAACGGCAAGGCGGCCTTACTTAATCCCGGATAACCTGTTCGAATTGCCGACCAGTGGGGGAGCTTGACAGCGACAGGCGTTGGCTGTACAATATTTATGATTTCGATAAGTATCATTAACACAAGCATAGCTCAGGGCAGGATAAACTGCCGGATATGCACCAATCGCAAATAAAATAGCATGAACAACCACCTCACCATCTACGACGCCATCGCAAAATATCTCGACGCAGTGCAGCTCGCCCGCAGCGAGAACACGACCCGCGCTTACACGCACGCACTCAATTCGTTCCAGCAATTACTGGACAAACGAAATATGAAACCCTCAGAAACGCCGCTGAGCGATTTAAACGAAGACGCCGTATCCTGGTATGCCGCAGCCCTCAAATCCTATGCGCCGGCTACAGAACAGCTCTACCTGACCGCCGTTACCGGCTTCTACAAATTCCTCGTCGCCGAAAACCTGCTCTCGGTGAACCTCCCCCGAATCGACATGCTGGTGAACCTGCGCGCTCGCAGACCGGGCGTGCGGCTGCCCCAGTTCCCCCGCAGCGAAATCGAAGAAATGTTAAACTATGCGCAACGAATGACCGGTATGCCGACAGAGACGGAAAAGGAACGCCTGCAGCTCCTGCGGGACCGCGCTTTCCTGATTACCCTCGCTACAACCGGCCTGCGCGTCCACGAGGCCTGCAACCTGCGCCGAGGTAACGTCGATTGGAACGAAGGGCGTGCGATCTTGATCGGTAAAGGCGATCGCGAAGCAATCGTACGCTTCGCCAGAGCTACCCTCGCGGCATTAAAAGACTACCTCAACGCACGCGCGGCCCTCGACGGAGCCTCAGGTCGGCCCCTACCATCCCTGCCGATATTCGCAAGGCACGATCGTGGCGCTGGTAAGAAAATCAAGCCCATCACGACCACGACAGGCCGCAACATCGTCAAACAGCGCGTCACAGAAGCACTCGGCAAAGACGCAGCGGCTCAGATCACCCCCCACTCCTTCAGGCACTACTTCGTCACCACTGTCCTCGTCGGTTCCGGCGGCAACCTCAAACTTGCACAGGAACTTGCCCGCCACCGCAATATCGCCATCACCCAGCGCTACGCACACCTCTCTGATGATGAGTTAGACCGCGGATATTCGGATATATTTGATTAGAAACACTTATAGTCACGGGGGTTTATCCCGGCTGGCAGTACGCCATTCCGTCCGGATGTATGCCCACATCGATGCGCCCGATTTCTTTCAATGTTTCAACATCTATAACTGAAACATCGTTGGTCTTGTTGTTCGCCACATAAGCCTTTTCCCCTGACGTGTTGAAAACAGTCCCTCCGGGCCAGATCCCGACCTGTATTCGTTTGATTTCCAGCTTCCGCCTGGTATCGATCACCGATATGCAGTCTCCCTCACGGTTCGGCACGAATGCAAAGCGTCCATCTGGTGAGAATGCCACGCGAATCGGCACGCTGCTAGTGCGCACGCGCGCATGGAGGCTGTGCGTGGCCGTGTCGATTATATAGACCATATTGTCGTCCTGGTTCGCGACATAAACCCACTCCCCATCCGGGCTTACGCCGATGCCTTCCGGCGATCTGCCGGTCGCATGGTGGGCAATCCAGGCTTCGGTCCCCAGATCCAGGATCGAAAATGAATTAGCACCTATGTTTGAGACGTAAGCCCGGCTTGCATCCGGTGTCAGCGCGACCATGTGGCTCATTCGCTGTGCTTCTATTACCTTTTTCACCGCGTGCGTGCCGGCATCGATAATAAAAACCTTGTTTGCATACGTGCTGGCCAATACCAGGCGCCCATCCGGTGTAATTTTGCCTTCGTGTGGGAAGCGGAAATCCGGATGCCTGATCGTATCAACGACAGTCAGAGTATGCATATCAAAGACGCTGATCGAATCCCCGCCTGCATTGGAAACGAACGCCTTCCCCCCGTCAGGCGTCACGGCGACTTCATGCGGATTTTTATCCACGGAGACAGTTTTTACTACTCCCCCACTCTGCTCATCTATGAAACTAACGGAATCCTCGTCTTTATTCAGTACAATTAGAAATGCTGGCATGTCAACCTCCGGTTTAACTCGTGCCATTATACAACAGCACATTTGGTAAAATTTTATAATGTCAAACCGATCAACCCCCTCTAATGCCTTCTACGTCCCTGAATCTGCCATGGTGATCATGGCGCATCCTGATGATATTGAATTCTCCTGTGCCGGCACAATCGCCCGTTGGACCGCCTACGGCACAAAAGTTTGTTATGTGCTTGTTACCAGCGGAGATGTCGGGATCGCAGCGGACGGCATGACAAAGCAGCAGGCGATTGATATTCGTGAGAATGAGCAGCGCGAAGCCGCAGCAGTGTGCGGTGTATCAGAGATCGTCTTTCTTCGGGAACCGGACGGTATGGTCGTCGCAACCCTTGACCTGCGAAAAAAACTCGTCCGAGAAATCCGCAGGTTCCGGCCTGAAGTTGTTATTTGTGCTGACCCAACAGTCGTTTGGGCCGGCACAAGCTACATCAACCACCCGGATCACCGCGCGGCAGCTACAGCTGCTATCGATGCGATCTTCCCTGCAGCAGGCCAGCCAAACCTGTTCCAGGAAATTGAAGAAGAAGACGGTTTTCTTGCGCATAAACCCCGCAAAGTATTTGTGAGCACCTGGGACGAAAATGTTGATCTCTATGTCAATGTTTCCGAAACGATCGATGTAAAGATCGCCGCGCTGCGCGCCCATGCAAGCCAGATGAAAGGATGGGACCCCGAGCCGATGGTGAAAAGCTGGGCTGAGGAGCGTGCAAAAGGAAAAGAGATGGCCTTTGCAGAAGGTTTCAAGGTCGTCACCCTTGAGAACGATGAGGATTGGGAAAAATGGAAAGGCCAGGTCGTCGGCCGGGATAAGGCTATCGGAGATTAATACCGGTTGTCCCGCCGTTCATTGTATTATCCAATCAATAAGGAGAAAGAATACATGAAGAAGTCGGTTTCACAGCACTCAGCAAGCGTCTGGCAGGCTGACCTGATCTCGGTGGTTGCGCTCGTCCTCCTCGTGATCATCGTCTACGTGCTGGACAATGCCATCCAACCTGTTTTTTCGCCTTCGTCTCTACTCTTAACCGGTATCATCCTGGCGTTGATTCCGGCAGCTGTCTGGATTGCATTTTTTTATCGGCGGGACAGGTTAGAACCTGAACCCAAAGGCCTGGTATTTCAGCTATTCCTCCTCGGCGGGCTACTGGCTGCCGGCGTTGGTATTCCACTCGTAGTGGGTGTTTTCGACGTCCAAAGCTGGCTGCCGCGTTCGACAGCGACTCACCTCCTGGGTGCTATCCTCGTCGTCGGATTTACACAGGAGTTCCTGAAATATGCCGCAGTCCGGTATTCCGTATTCGGCTCAAGCGAGTTCGACGAGCCTGTCGACGGAATTATTTACGCCACAGCTGCCGGCCTCGGTTACGCGACCGTCCTCAACATAACCTTCGTTCTGGACTCCGGTGGTGTTGACCTGGGAGTGGGCATGATCCGGATGACGATTACGTCACTGGCGCACGCGAGCTTCGGCGGCGTTGTGGGCTATTTCCTCGGGATGGAGAAATTTTCAAGCAAACCGTCCTGGTGGATGCCGGCCGGTGTTGCGCTGGCAGCCGTTCTGAACGGGTCTTTCTTCTTTCTGCGCAGCACAATTACCAGGCGGGCGATCTCTTCCGCAGGGAATGTGATCCAGCCGTGGCTTGGCTTTATCCTGGCGGCGGTGCTTGCAATCATCGTTACCGCTTTGCTATCTCGCGCAATCGGCAAACATATTCAGCCTGCTGCCGTCGAGGAGGAGATCTAACATGGCAATCACTGTATCCAATGAAAATGCCGGCAGGTCGCAATGGCTCGTGCTATGGCTGACGGTTATCGCCCTGCTGCTTGGCCTGACGTTGAAATCTGCTGCAGCCGGCCAAACGCGAGAAGTTACTTCTGGCGGGGTCACTGTAGGGCTGCCGACGAAATGGGTCGTAGAGACGTTCGGGACCGGAATACTCGAAACAGGTACGACCGATCCCACCCGCGTCCTCGCCTCATGGGATCCTCTCGATCCGGGGACACGCTATCTTGTCAGCCTCATGCCGGTAGATGCCGAATCCAGCCTTGCAACTGCTGCCTGGGCGCGCAACCTGCAACGGGCGCAGGCCCTTTCATCCTATCGTGTGCTCGAACAAACCCCAGTTACGCTGAAAGGTCGTGATGGGTACAAAGTCGCCTTCGCCTACGTTGATGCCTCAGCTTTAGACCGCCCTCCGGTTGTCTACTTGGGGACGGATTACTACTTCCTTGAGGGTGACCAGGTGCTGGTAGTCACGTTGGAGACGCACCATGACTATGAAGCAGCCCTGGTGAAATTCCGCGATTTCGCCGTCGCAGTTTCAATGGGAGGCGCACGATGAACAAGATGAGAATACGGCCTAACCTCAAACTTTTGCAGGTCATTTTCGTGCTGTTCCTGGCAGGACTGGCTTGCAACATGGGCAGCGACCCGGAAGTCATTCCGACCTCAGCTCCACCTACCCAGGTGCCGCAACCAACTTCGGCACCCGAACAACCTCAGGCCACGCCTACAAACCAGGATCAGCCTGCCTCCGCCGGGCTTTCCGGGAATGAACGCCAGCATCTGGCATCTGCAACGGTCCTTATATACATGGCCTTTATTGAAAACGGTCAGATCAGCCCGTTCGGGATCGGCTCAGGTACGATCCTCTCACCGGATGGAATTATCCTGACAAATGCCCATGTTGCCATGCCATCTGCAGGTGGTTTTGGCGACGACCCGGATGTGCTCGTTGTTGCGCTGAATGAGAACGAAAGCAGCCCGCCGGTTGCCAGGTATCTCGCAGAAGTACAGGCAGTCGACGGCGAATTGGACCTGGCTGTTATCCGGATTACGTCCAACCTGGACGGCTCATTCCTCAGCACGAATTCTCTTAATCTGCCGTTCGTGGATATCGGCAATTCAGATGAAATGCATCTTGGTGACAACATCTACATCTTCGGCTTTCCCGGTATCGGAGGCGAGACGATCACGTTTACGCGTGGCAGCGTGTCCGGTTTCACGACGGAAAACCCGGTTGGCGATCGAGCCTGGATCAAAACTGACGCGACTATCGCCGGCGGAAACTCCGGTGGTCTCGGGGCCAATGACCTGGGTCAAATCATCGGTATCCCCACGCGCGGCGGATCTGGCGGGAATGTGGATATTGCCGACTGCCGCGTCGTCCAGGACACCAATGGTGACGGCAGGATGGACCAGAATGACACCTGCATCCCGATCGGGGGTTTTATCAATGCGCTCCGGCCGATCAACCTGGCGCTTCCGCTGGTACGCGCCGCCCAGACAGGTACGGCATATGTCAGTCCGTACGGAAGCCCCGGTGGTGGCGGGATAGCCGGCACCGGATCTGAAAGCCTGGGATTCGTCTCCTGGTCAAAATATTACGATGATCAGACCGGCTGCGGCCTGGAAACCGCGTCAAATTTCCCTGCCGGAATCGACCAGCTCACTGCCGTTTTCAACTTCAACGGGATGACCGATGGGCAGGAGTTTGCACTTTACTGGTTGATCGACGGTGAAAATATTGTGAATGACTTCTTCCCCTGGGAATATGGTTCCTCTGGAAATTGCTTCCCGTTTTTTATTCACAACGGCGTTGGCCGGGAGTTCATTTGATTCGTGCACACGACCTGTCCACGATTAGATTTCGAGCAGGGTCGCCCAGGGATGTGCCGTTACTCCTGGC
>JBFGQG010000008.1:0-18976 GCA_041564295.1 Anaerolineales bacterium
TCATTGGCCAGTCGAAGGTAAGGCGCAGGGGTGCGGGCGCCGGGATGGCGAAGGCGTCCGGAGTGGGAAAGACGTCGGTTACCTGTGGGCGATTTCTGGAGATCATAGCCCATATGACTGCGGTCAGAGCAATGGCGGAGAGCGCATAAATGACCGGCCGGAGAGGGGAGCGTTTGTGGAAGCGCATCGTGGGGATATTTTACTCTTGCAGGCGTAAGAGATGGTAAGACCTGGCGCGTTTTGCAGATACGCACGTCGGTTCGTCCACCGATACGATTTGGGCGGTTAACAACTACGAGACTTGGCAAGTCTTTAAGATTTGCCAAGTCTAGGCCTATTTTATCCCGTAAACCCCCTGGGTCTCACGCAGACGCCGCCGAGTGGTACAATGCCCCGCGATGAAAAACTGGAAATTCTGGTTTGGCGTTGGCATCAGCGCCCTTTTTCTCTGGCTGGCGCTGCGCGGCCTCGGCTTCGAGGACATTGGCGCCGCTCTGGCCGACTCGAACCTCTGGTGGCTGCTGCCGGGCATTGCAGTCTATTTCGTCGGCGTGTGGGCACGGGCCTGGCGCTGGCACTATCTCCTGCGTCCCGTCAAGCCCATTGCTACGCGGACGATGTTCCCTATCGTTGCAATCGGTTACATGGGCAACAACATTTATCCCGCGCGTGCCGGAGAAGTGCTTCGGGCCGTCGTCCTGCGGCGGAAAGAAGACGTTCCCGTCTCTGCTTCGCTGGCGACCGTCATCGTTGAGAGAATTTTCGATGGCGTTGTTATGCTGGCTTTCGTCTTCCTGAACCTGCCGCGCCTCGCCGACCTGACAGCCGATTCGGGTTTTATCGGGAACATCCGCCAGGTCGCCATCTGGGGAACGGGCGTGTTCACTGCCGCCCTTTTCGCTTTCATCCTCGCCGCGATGTTCCCCCGTCCTGCCTCCCGCATGGGTGTCTGGTTCATCCAGCAGCTGACACCTCACCGCCTCCATGAGCGACTGCTGGGGATCATGGGAAAATTCCTCGACGGCCTTTCTTCACTCCGCTCTCCGGCAAACGCACTCATGGTTTTCGGAACGTCAGCAGTCATCTGGCTTCTCGAAACCGGAAAATACTGGTTCGTCATGCATGCCTTTCCGTTTGATGTCGATTTCTTTACGCTCATGCTGATGAACGGTATCGTTAACCTGGCGACAACAATCCCCTCCGCGCCGGGATATGTCGGAACGTTCGACGCACCGGGTATCGCCGTACTGAAAGCGGCAGGAGTGAACGGCGCACTTGCGGCTGGCTACACACTTGTGCTCCACGTAGCCCTTTGGCTCCCGATTACCGTGCTCGGTGCGTTCTACGCGCTCCGTGAAGGCATCCGTTGGGGCGCGGACGTCAATGAACTGCGCTCTGAAACCGTCGGAGAGGCGCCCCCGGAACGTTAATGCACAAGTAATCGGTTACAATGGCTGAAAATCCTGTTAGGAGATCAAGTCGATGAAACATTCCCTGCTTCTGTTACCTTTCTATTCCGTCTGGGCTGAAGAAAATCACCCCCCAGCGGTTGAAGCCGCCAACCCGTTTTCCGGCGGGGCTGATCCTTTTACGACCATTGTGCTGGTCATCCTGCTGATCCTGATCGTCTGGTTCTTGTTGCGCGTTCAATCCAGCCAGGTCGACACTTCAGACCTGGAGCATGGTGACCACGGGCACGATGCTCACGGTCACACCGCGCACCAGGCCGAAGCGACCCCGACGATGGCCCCACCTGTGGCCTCCGCCGGCCCGGACGATCTGCGAAAGATCGAAGGAATCGGCCCCAAAGTCGAGTCTCTCCTGAACAACGCCGGGATAAACACTTTTGCCCAACTCGCCGACACCGCGGTGGATAAAATCCAGTCCATCCTCGATGAAGCCGGCTACCAGTATATGAACCCCGGCACCTCGCCCGAACAGGCCCGCCTGGCAGCCGGCGGCAACTGGGAGGCCCTCCAGAAGCTCCAGGACGAACTCAACGCCGGGCGAAGTTAACCATTCACGCGATCAAGAGAACGACGGCAGACCGGAGCCCCCCGGCCTGCCGCTGTTTAAGTTGATAAAAAGGGAGGCGAGTCCGCACTTCTCGCGAAACTGTGGATAAAACGTGAAAAACTGTGGATAAATAGTTGTTTTTTCAACGATTTTGTGGATAAATCAGTAGAAATCCAGGAAAAGGGCGGTCATACAGCTCTCGATGAGCCGGTCTTTTTGTTTCCACGCCGCATGCATATCCGGTTTCGGTAGATCGGTGTTAGACTCTCCAACCGGAGAACCCAATTCAACTTATGGAAGAAACCTCCCACTTTAAACAAACTGCCGTTATCGGCGCCGGGATCGGTGGTCTTGCAGCTGCATGGGACCTGATCAAAGCCGGCCATCAAGTCACGGTTTTTGAAGCTGCTGCCGGCCCGGGAGGCCTGGCCTCCGGCTTCAAAGAGCCCCATTGGGACTGGTCCGTTGAAAAGTTTTACCACCATTGGTTCGAGTCGGACAATCATATGCTCGGCCTGATCAACGAACTCGGCTTGCAAGATAAGGTTATTTTCCCGCGACCGTATACCGTCCTCAACCACGACGGTCGCTGGTACCCTTTCGACTCCATCCCCAGCGCCCTCGCGTTTCCGGGCCTCGGTTTTGGGCTGAATAAGATCCGCTTCGGACTGGTCGGCCTGTTCCTGCGGCTTACGAACAACTGGAAAGCGCTTGAGCGCGAAACCGCCCACGTGTGGATGAAGAAATGGGCCGGACGGAAGGTCTATGAGACGATGTGGGAACCGATGCTTATCGGTAAATTTGGCCCGCACTACAAAGAGGTCAATATGGCCTGGTTTTGGGCCCGCCTGAAAGCGCGCACCACGCGCCTGGGCACATACAAGGGCGGTTTCCAGCAGTTTGCTGATGATTTCGCTTTGAAACTGGACGCCCTGGGGGTCAGGATCTGCTATGAAACGCCGGTCGAGTCGATCGCCCCGCGCGAAAACGGTAAAATCACCCTCCATACGTCAAAAGGCGAGGTTTCTTCGTTCGACCAGGTCCTCTCCACCACGTCACCAGGGTTGTTCGCCCGAATGACTCCCTTGCTTCCTGACGATTACCTGGCAGGCCTGCGCTCCCTCAAGCACATGGGTGCCGTGGTGATGATCTTTTCGCTCAAGCACCAGCTCTCAAAACAAGGTTTTTACTGGTTTAATATCCCCAAGAATGCAGGTTACCCGTTCCTGGCACTCGTCGAACACACGAATTATGTCTCCCCGGAGAACTTTGGCGGAGAACATATCGTCTACTGCGGCGATTACCTGCCGGAAGACCACGAGCATTTCACGCTTGGACAGGACGAACTGGCAGAACGCTTCATCCCCCATCTAAAGAAATTCAATCCTGATTTCCGCAGGGATTGGATCAACAAGGTCTGGATGTTCAGAACGGGCTATGCTCAGCCTGTCCCGCTCGTGAATCACAGCCGGAATATACCCGAAATTCGCACACCGCTGGACGGAGTCTTTTTCGCCAGCATGAGCCAGGTCTATCCATGGGACCGAGGGACGAATTTTGCAGTCGAAATCGGTAGAAGAGCTGCGCAGTTAATGTCCCGGAGCGATTGAGTCTCGCCCTTTACCCGCTCACTTTGCTCCAAAACTCTGCGATGACCCCCGAGACATCTTTCCCGGACAGCAGCTGCTCACGTATTTCGGAAATGTCCAGCTGCCGGCTGACGATCTGCTGGATCGGACGGGAAAGTTTCTGATCGCCCATCACCAGCGCGCCCCGGATCGTATTTTCCCCGATCATCAACCGGATCCGGTTGACGTCGAAGCCTTGCTGGGAAACGAGTGCGTCCGGGATTGTGCGCCAGGTCTCGCTGTCACCGCGCACGATCCCCAGCGTATCTTTATCGTTTCCTCCACAGCTCACTGCACCGATGATCGTCGTGGTCAAACCGGCCAGCCGGGTGACGTTCAGCGGCACTTCTTTCCGGTAGACTGCTTTTCCGCCTGCCATGTTGTATCCGGCGACGCGGCCCTGATCGCGTGCGACGGGCCAGAGTACGTCCAGTATCGGCCGCCGCGCGAACGGGTCGTAAACCTGGGCGACATCTCCAGCGGCGAAGATTTTCGGGTCGCTCGTGCGCATAGCCTCGTCAACCATCACACCCCTATCCATTTCTAACCGGGCGCCTTTCGCAAGCTCGATACGGGGGACAACCCCGATAGCAATTGCAACCAGGTTGCACTCAACCACCTCTCCAGCCTGCGTCCGGACACCGCCGACGTTCTTCGGCCGCCGGTTAAACCACCTGCTGCGGGGCGGTAAGATCTCTTCTGCCTCCGTGTTGTAGTGAATTGTGACGCCCTCCTCCGCCAACCTGTGTTCGATGATTTCCGATTCGGTTTCGTCCAGCACATTTCCCCAATAACGGTCGCCGCGCAGGAAATAGTGCACCTTAACTTTTAATGCCAGAAGGCCCTCAACGAGCTCCAGGGCGGTTATTCCACCGCCGATTACGACAGCCGCCCTGGCTTTTTTCGCCCTGCGAATGATTTCGCGTGCATTTGCGATGTTATCCAATTGCACAACACCTTCGAGATCAGCGCCGGGCAGGCCTGACTGGCGTGCTGAAGCCCCTGTGGCCAGTAAAAGCGCATCGTAGAACAGCGCAGCGCCGTTGTCGAGCCGGACAAGTTGGTTTTCGGGTTCGATTTTCAACGCTTTTGCGTTTACAAAAAACAGTTTTTTCCTGCGGAAGTCTTCCTTTGAGTACGGAAAAAGCTGCGGTTCGGGTATCTCGCCGGTCAGATAATAAGCCAGCCCTGGACGCGAGTAATAGCCTTCCGGCTCTTCGCCGACAAGGAAGATTTCCCCCTGCGGATCACGCGCCCGGATGGTCTCGGCGGCGGAAATCCCGGCAGCGCCGGTTCCGATGATGACATATCGGGTCATGCTATTTAAGGCTCCCCACCGCGTTCTTTGAAAATACTGCTGCGCTCGAACCGCAGCACACCGCGTGGGCAGCGTGCCACGCACTCGCCGCAAGTCAGGCAGCGGCTGGACTTGACCGTCTCACCGGTCCACGCATGCCGCCGCACATCGATTTCGATCGGACAGTGGAACGAGCAGATTCCGCACTGCACACAGCGGGATGGGTCCGGTACAACATGGCCTTCTATAAGCACGGAGCGCCTGGTCTTATCGCGTTCAAATAAAGGTTTGAAATTCATTGTCGTTTAACGACCGGTACGGCCGTAATCCTCAAGATACATTGTAATGCGCAAAAAGCCTGTGCGCATGAACTGCCGACGACAGGGCTTTTTGGGGTTGAATCGTGCAGATGGGTCTGGTTGGCGGTCCCCCGTCTCAATCGTCCGGGGTCTTGGTCGGTTTCGGCGTCTCAGAGGGTTTGGGCGTCCTAGAGGGCTCTGGCGTATTCGAAGCGGAGCCGCTGCCGGAATTCGAACCTTCTTCCTCCTCTTCGGTCTCGGTCGGTTCCGGCGATTCTGTCTCATCCGGTTCATCGGTCTCATCCGGCTCTTCCGTTTCGGTCGGTTCACCACCTGAGCCCGGCCCGCTGTTGTCTTCTTCCGTCGGATCAAATTCGAAATCGTCTTCGGTGGGTAACAGGGTCCCGGAAGGCGCAGCAGAAGATGTGGGTGAGGGTGTCGGTGAAGGTGTTGGAGTTTCCGAGCCCGTCAGCAAGCCAGGCGTTCCGTCCTCGAAACCGGATGTGCCGTCTGCGAGCAAGACGGCGCGGGCTGAGATTGCGCCGGTGTCATCAACCTGTGCCAGAACGACAACTGGTGTGCCGAGGGTAATCCCCGGAGCCAGTTGTGTCCCAGCAGTGATTAACACCGGCACCCCATTGACCGTCCATGATTGCCCGTCGATCGCGTCAACCGTACCCATGAAGGCATAAGCCCTCAGGTAGACGGTGACTGCCCTGATTTCACCCTCCACAGTGGTCTGTCCCTGTACTTCGACGAACATACCCGGCCATATCTTGCCGTTCACATTTGTGTTCGGTGTGATGGTCACTTCCAGGCCGCCGACGACCCACAGGTCCGCGCTCATTTGAGTAACGACCCCTTCAAACATCACCGGTGCCGCGCGGCGCATCTGCAATAGCTCTTTGATTTCATCAATTCTTCGTTCCCGGTAAACACTCTGCAGCTTTGTTCGAGCAGCAGGAGAAGCAATCGTCAGCCGGGCTTCTTCGCCGAAACGTTTGATTCCGTAGAGGTTATCTCCTGGCACCGTGCCAGCGGACGCGACGAACAGGCTGGTCAGGCTGGACGCGAGCACGACAACGACGCCCAGGACCTGCAGAGCGAGACGCAGCCATGGGATCCGCCGGGCGTGCTTGCCGCCCATTTGCGTACGAAGTTGCTGGGCTCTCACAAGCATGCGCGTCCGGCTGCGCTGCATCACTGCCGCGGGGACGTCTGTGCTTGCCTCGCTCTGTGCAATTACAGCCGTCTCCAGCAGCGGGCGAATTTCTGCAGCGTGTTCCGGCACTTTTTCGAGCGTTTCTTCCATCGTCATACCCGCTTCCAGATTCACCAGGCATAGTTCAAGTGCATCTGCGAGTTGTTCGGTCATCTTTTCTGTCATTTATTTCTCAATAATGCCTTATGGCAGGTCTGCGCCGGCGGCAACCATGTGTCTCCGCAGGGCGCCGATTGCGCGAAATTGCAGCGCTTTGATTGCATTGGGTTTCTTTCCGAGCACGTCAGCTGTCTCGACGAGCGAGAGGCCGCTCCCAAACCGCAACGCAAGGACGTTGATTTGTTCTTCGGTCAGCTGATTGAGGGCGTCAAAAAGCGCACGTTTTTCGTCCGCAGCTTCTGCCTGATTGACTGGTCCCGGCTTATCGGAAGCGAGTGTTTCCAGGAGTTCTTCCGTTGGTTTTCCGTACATCGCCCGGTAGTAATCGTTGACGAGGTTTGAGGCTGTCCGCATCAACCATCCACGCACGTTTTTGTTCGGTCCCCGTCCCCGGCTGGCATATTCCAGCAGGCGGGTAAATGTTTCTCCGGCCACGTCTTCCGCTACGACTTCATCACCCAGGCGGTATCGCGCGTACCGGTAGACGACCGGGAAGTAGCGGTTGTGGATCTGTGTGATCGCTTCCGGGTCGAGCTTGCTGAGCCCTTCGAGGTCGTCAGGCGGCTGGGAGCCTGAAAATCCACTTTCCAATTGTCGCTGGTGCTCGTCCCTTTCCCGTGCGAATGAACGCTTGAGAAGCAGGACGAACAACCAGTCGGGATAGAAGGCCGCTGCAATTTGCAAGGGTTCAGTGCCGATTCTGTTTATAGGTGGGTTGAATAATGTCATCGCTTTAATAGACGTTAAATGGAACAGGAAGTTACGGGTTTACGTTGAATTACCCCAGGAGGGTAGCATAGTAAATTGCTGCAATGATGTGGATCAACGCCGTTGTGAACAGCACGACGCCCAACGGGATGTGGATCGTGTGCCATAATCCCAGCATGCGGCGGGCCGTGGTCAAAACTGCAATTTGCTGCGTGAGTGCGCGCCTGCGCTGCAGCGACCGTGCGAGGCGGTCCAACTGATCTCGCGGCGCGAACGAAAATCTGCGCCGGAGCCGCCACCAGGAAATTTGCGCATAAATTTCAAACGGTCCTCGCAGAAAAATGGCTGCCATTGGACCCCCACGAAAGCCTGCCAGCTTGCTGAGTTCGCTCTGCAGATACGTTCCTGCATCCGGATGTATCTGTACCCAGCGGTCAATTTCGTTTTCCGCCTGTGAAATCAGGGCTTCAAGCTGATCATACTCCAATTCAGCCCCGTCAGCCGTGCGTGGGACAGCGGTGTATATGTATCTGCCGACGAAGCCGCTCAAAACGACGATGAATGTGAACAGCAAGACCACGCCTGCCAGGCCGTTGAATTTGAACGAGCTGTGCAGAAAGACGAGATAAGGTCCGACGATGCCGGTGAAGATATGGAACCGCAGCCAGGTTGACATTTTTCCCCACCGGGCCCGGGCGCTTCTTTTCCGCCGGGAATACAAAAACTCCGTCATAAGCATCAACACGAACCCGATGATTCCAAGCGAATGACCGAAGAAGCCGCTTGCAGCCGGTATACTGCCGAGTTGAAGCACGACGAAGATGTACAGCACGGTAATAAGGAGGATGGCCAACACAGCCAACCACAGTTCGCGGGCATTTTGCAGCATGGTTCAGGTTATTCTAACTGGTTTGCTAAGGTTTCTCATGACAGGTCGCACACTCGTTCAACGGCTCCAGGGTACCACTATTATCCGTTGCGGTTTGGGAGTGGGGTGAATCACCGGCTATTGTAAGCGTCACGATCGAGACCGAATCCCCTTTTTCCGCATCATCCCAATCATTCGTATTGTGGCATTCCGAGCACTGCCGCCCGTGCGGATGGTCTTCATCGTCCGGCTCGTCATTCTTGTGGCAGCTGAGACAATTCGCCTGGCCGGAATGGTTGAAAGACCAGTTTTTCGTCGTATGGCAGTTCGAACATGCGCCGGCAAAATGATTTTTTGGTGGTGAATGGCAGGCCTCGCAGTTGGTCTGACCACTGTGGTTGAAGGTCGCTCCTTTCCAGGTCGAGGTGTTATGACAGCTGGAGCATTGACCGGCAAAATGATTGGCCGGGGCCTTGCCGCTGTGACAGGATGTGCAGTTGGTGAATCCGTTGTGGTTGAAGGTGACGCTGGTCCAGCTGCTGGTGTTGTGACAGCTGGAGCATTGACCGGCAAAATGATTTGAAGGGGCGGTTTCGCTGTGGCAGGTCGCGCAGTTCGTTGCGTTGACGGCCGTGTGGTTAAAAATCACGTCCTGCCAGGCCGACGGGGTGTGGCAGAGCGCGCAATCTCCTTCATAATGGTCGCGAGGGGTTGAATCTTCATGGCAGGAGAGACAATCCAACGACGTACCGGCGTAAATCAAGTCCGCATGGCAGCTTTCACATTCGAGCACGGCATGAACACCGTCCAGCGGATAGAAAGTGTGTTCCAGGCTGCCTGCCGGAAATGGGACGCCTTGCGGCGCAATCAGTGCGTTGTCAGGGTTTACGGGGTTGTTGAAATCTTCTGCAGCCGGTTCGAACGCAGGTGTGTTTTCGATTGTTTGCGACGCCTGACGGGCAGAATAGCGTGGCCGAGCGGCGCCTGTATCAGCACGGACCGCCAGGAAGGCCCCAATAACCATCAGCAGGGCAACGAGCCACAGGCTGATGGCGATAAAAGAAAGTGTGCGGGTCAGGTTGTTTCGCATATCAATCTTCTTTTTCATCCTTTAAGCCTGTCGGATGGCATTCCAGGCAGCGTGCGGCGATGTTGAAGATGTCTTTGTCGCTGTGCTCTTCCACCATTTTGAGCGGTTCATGACACAGATCGCACGTGTATTGCACGAAAGTAGACGGGTGGCAGGTCGCACAAGCAATGACGCCCTCGTCCCCGTGGTCCAACGGGAAGCTGTGGCGAGTCAGGGCGGCCGGCTGCCAGGCGTTGGTCGAGTGGCAGCTATCGCACTGCAGACCGAACAGGCCAGCATGAAGTTCCGGCTCGGAATGGCAATCGCTGCAGGCCTCCGGCGTACCTTTGAAGCGATTATCTGCATGGCAGTTCGTACAAGCGAGTGCTGAATGAGCGCCGTCGAGCAGGAAGACGCTGTTGTGGTCGAAATTATTCATCGAATCCAGTCCGTCATGGCAGTCCAGGCAATTCGGGCCGAAATCGGCCAGATGGAGGGTCATGAAGGATGCATTCCCCGAGGTATGGCACTGTTCACAGGTTTGCCCATCAAAAGTGTCCAGGCTGTTCACATGACATACTTTGCAGTTCAGCGAGCTGCCGTCGAAATGCGTCTCGTGGCGGACAAGGCTGAAACCCGTTTCCTTGAAATGGTCGAAAGAAATGCCGTGCAGCAGTGCGGGCGTCCACCCTGCAGGGTTGTGACAATCACCGCAGGTCGCCGGGAACAAACCGGCATGTGCGCCAGGTTCGACATGGCAGGCGGCACAGTCCAGCGGGGTATCTGCAAATTGACCATCCTGGTGGCATGAGGCGCAGTCCAACGCTTCATGATTGCCCGTGAGCGGGAAGTCCGTTTCAGCATGGTTGAAGCCGGACATCCGGTCGACTCCATCATGACATTCCAGGCAGTTCAGACCAAAAGCAGCGACATGCGGCTGCATGAATTCTGGCGCTGCGTTTTCGTGACAATCAAGGCAGGCCAGGAGGTCCGCATTGAATCCTGCTGGAGAATGACAGTCCCGGCACTCGAACGGCGACTGGTCGTAATCGAGCGTGTGGCGCGATAGGGAGAAAAGGGCCTGTTCGTGGTCAAAATGGTCTACAGCTGCGGTGCGCATGTCGAAATTCGTGCCGCGATGGTCGGGATGGCAGTTTAAGCAGCTGGCTGCATTTTTTACCCGGGCGTGGAGGCCGGTTTCAGCCGCAATTTCCAACCTGATCTCTGTGTGGCATTCCATGCAGAGCTCCCCCTGGCTGGTATTCAACGGCTGGTGACAGGCAGCACAGTCCTCGATATCGGCGTGGGCGGCGGCAAGCGGGCCGGGATTGAACATCTGCCCGCCTGTCAGCCAGTAAATGACAGCGAGAACGACCAGCACGACGACCGTCATTGCCAGGCCGGTTGGAGAAAGGAGGGGGTGTTGCCTTTGCATGCGTTTATAGAGACGGCAAATCCGGCGAGAGGTTACGGCCTGTCCAGAAAATCTGGGCTCGAGTTGTTTTCCCCGCGAGCGGTTTACGAATCGAGGATGTTTCCGAGGAGAAGCGTGCGCTGAATCCAGTCTGGGAAGAAACGGCGCGTTTAAATCATTTAGCGCTCGCTTCCTCGTCAAGAATGTCGAATCAATACTAATCCAAAAAGCGAAAAAGTTCCAGAAACGCGCGCGGTGCGAAATTAGGGGTCTGGCCTATCAGTGACCGCCGGCCAAAGGTCTGCTGTAAAGCCAAACCACGTGGGCAGGAGGAGCTTTTCTTTAAGAGATGCCGGGTAGAATTGATAGCGCATCTCGTACCTTACCCTGCATTAACCTTTTATTAGAGTCCCCCTTGACCGATCGGAACCGCTTCACAACGCGGCTATAATTCGCAGGCCTAATAGTTAGCCTGGCTAACTATTAGGCCGGAGAGTTTTTATGGACAATGATGCTACGACCGCTGCGCGTGAAATGCTGGACGTGATCCCGCTCATCATGCGCACCTTGCGGCCAGACATTCACAACCCTGCCGGGCTGCCGAACCCCGGACATTTTCATCTTCTTCACGCCTTGCTGGATGGACCGCATAATCTCAGTGAACTGGCCGAAAAGCACAACGTCACCCTGCCAACGATGTCCAACACCATTACTACCCTTTGCGAACATGGTTTCGTACAGCGGCAGCAGGCGCAGGACGACCGCAGGCGTGTGATCATCCAGCTGACTCCCACCGGGCGAGAAATGCTCTCCAAGATCCGTGCATATACGGAAGCACACCTTGCGGAAATCCTGGCGCCCGTTTCTGAAGAAGATAAGAAGCAGTTGATTGCCGGCCTGGCCGTGCTTCGACGAGCTTTTACTACAACTGAACAACCTTGAAAACCAACCTTGCGTTATGAGGTAAAGATGAAACGATTCCTGACCATCCTTGTTATTGTCCTCGTCCTTGGCGGCGCTATCGTCGCTTTCGGACAGTTGCGCGCGCAACAACAACGCGCTGAACTGCTGGCGAACCTCCAGACCGAAACGGTCACGCGCGGGCCGCTCGTGGCTACAGTCGGCGCTACCGGCGTCGTCCGTTCGAACCAGAGCGCCATACTGACCTGGGTGACGTCCGGCACCGCCGGAGCAGTCAATGTGCGCTTCGGCGAAACGGTTGAAGCCGGGCAGGTCCTCTCTGAAATTCTGCAGACGACTCTGCCGCAGAATGTGATCCTCGCCCAGGCGGACCTGGTCAACGCACAAAAAGCGCTCGAAGACCTTCAAAACACCGCCCTGCAGGAAGCGCAGGCCCTCAAAGCTGTCGAGGACGCCCAGCAGGCACTCGACGATGCCTTGAACCCCGAGCTCCAGCAAGCCCTGGCCCTCCAGGCTATCACTGACGCCCAGAAGGCTGTCGATAATGCCGAGCGACAAATCCAAATTTTAACCACCAGCGCAGACCAGGCCAGCATCGACGCGCAGAAAGCGCAGGTTATCCTGGCCGAAAATGCACTGGAACGCGCTGAAAAAGCCTTCGAACCCTATGCAAACAGGTCAGAGGACAACTTGATCCGTGCCAACCTGCAGGCCAACCTTTCTGCCGCACAGCAGAACTACGATGCAGCCGTCCGCAAGCTGAATGCCCTGCTTTCCACCGGGGACCCTCTGGATATCGCAGTTGCGGAAGCGAACCTGGAGACAGCCCGCGCACAGCTGCTGCAGGCGGAGCGGGATTACGAACGCGTAAAAGACGGCCCAAGCGCCGCAGAGGTAGCACTGCTTGAAGCCCAGCTGGCAGACGCACAGGAGCGCTTTGCCGAAATTCAGAACGGTCCGGACCCCGATGACCTGGCCGCGGCAGAAGCGCGCATCGCTGCGGCACAGGCGACGCTGGATTCGGCCATAATAACCGCCCCGTTCCAAGGCATTATCTCGGATGTCGTCGTCAAACCCGGCGACCAGGTCGCCCCGGGCACAGTGGCTTTCAAACTGGACGACCTTTCCCGCCTTTTCGTTGACGTCGAAGTATCCGAAGTGGACATCAACCGGGTCGAGGTCGGGCAGGATGTCACATTGTTCTTTGATGCCGTCCTGGCGAAGGAATACCACGGCAAAGTAACTGAAGTAGCCCTGGTCGGATCGACCGTGCAGGGCGTGGTCAGCTTCAAGGTGACGGTAGAGCTCCTCGACGCCGATGAAGACGAGCGACCCGGTATGACGGCAGGCGTGCACCTCGTTGTCAGCCAGCTGGAAGATGTGCTGACCATCCCGAACCGCGCTGTGCGGGTGATCGAAGGCGAGCGGGTGGTCTATATTGTCGATCCCGATACCGGGCTGCCGGTCTCCGTGCCCATCACACTGGGCGCATCGTCGGATACGCACAGCGAAGTTGCCGGCGGGAACCTCTCTGAGGGCGATGAAGTCGTTCTGAACCCGCCATCCGATTTTTCTTCCTTCTTCCAGGGCGGCCCGCCAGGGCGCTAAAGGAGATCGGCTGATGAAGAATAACAATACGGTGATCATTGCCCGCGGCCTGACGAAGGTCTACCAGATGGGCGATGTGCAGGTCCATGCTCTGCGCGGGCTCTCGATGGAGGTTCAAAGTGGGGAAGTGGTCGCGATAATGGGACCGTCCGGCTCAGGCAAGTCTACGTTGATGAATATCATTGGCGCGCTGGACCGCCCAACTGCAGGGGAATATATTTTGGACGGCGAGCGGGTCTCGGAATTAAAGGACGACCAGCTCGCAGCGGTGCGCAACAGGAAGATTGGTTTCATATTTCAAAGTTTTAACCTGCTCCCAAGGTCCACGGCGCTGGCGAACGTAGAACTGCCGATGCGTTACGCGGGCATGACGAAAGGCAGGCGCACACGCTCCCGCGAAGCGCTGGAGGCTGTCGGCCTTGCGGACCGTGTGACCCACCGCCCAACGGAGCTTTCGGGCGGCCAGCAGCAGCGTGTGGCCATCGCCAGGGCTCTGGTCAACGAGCCGGCCATCATCCTCGCGGATGAACCAACCGGAAACCTCGATACCCGCTCCGGCGATGAGATCATGGAACTGCTCTTGAAACTCAACCGGGATCGCGGGACAACGCTGGTGATCGTCACACATGATCCGGAAGTTGCGCAGATGACACAGCGCATCATCCGGATCCGGGACGGTGTCGTGGAAGAAACAGAGTGAGAAAAATACGATGACCCTCTTGCAAGCATTTTTAGAAGCGCTCGAATCATTAGCAGCGAATAAACTGCGTTCCGGTCTGACGATCCTTGGAATCGTGATCGGAGTAGGAGCAGTAATTGCCATGCTCTCGATCGGACGCGGCGCAGAAGCTTCGATCACTGGCTCGATCCAGGGGATCGGCACCAACTTGATTTTTATCTTCCGCGGGGGAGACGAATCGGTCCGCAACCCGAAACCGCTCACCATCGGTGACGCCGACGCCCTGGCCGAGCCTTTCGCTGCGCCTTCCATCTCCGGCGTTGCACCGCTTCTGCAGGGCGGCGGCGAGGTCAGCTTCGGCGGTGAAAGCACCAATACACAGATCCAGGGTGTGACACCGAATTACGCCGAACTGCGCAATTACAATGTCACGGAGGGTGAGTTCCTTAACGAAGGACACATGCTCGGGCGTTCTTCCGTCGTCTTACTCGGTCCAGATGTGGCTGAAACGCTCTTCGGGCGCACGGAAGCAATCGTTGGAGAGACGGTGCGGATCGAAGGGCAGCCTTTCCGCGTGATCGGAGTCCTCGAGGCGAAGGGCGGCGGCGGTTTTGGACCCAGCGAGGACGACCAGGTCATGGTGCCCCTGTCCACTGCACAGACCCGATTGCTCCGCCGTTCCAGTGACCGCGTGGACTTGATTCTCGTGTCTGCGCAGAGTGCGGAGGACGTCCAGAAGGCGCAGGATGAAATTGCGGCGATTCTGCGCTCACGGCACCGCACGGAAGTCGGTTTCGATGATTTTACGATCGTCACCCAGCAGGAATTCCTGGATACATTCGCAACCATTACCGGTGTGCTGACGATTTTCCTTGGCGGGATCGCAGCGATTTCATTGCTTGTCGGCGGGATCGGCATTATGAATATCATGCTTGTCTCGGTGACAGAGCGCACGCGCGAAATCGGCCTGCGCAAGGCGCTGGGTGCGCGGCGAACGGACATCCTGATCCAATTCCTGACTGAATCTTCCGTGCTAAGCCTGATTGGGGGCGTGATCGGAATCGGATTGGGCTGGTTGATATCCGTGATCGTGGGGCAGATCGCGGCGGCGAGCGATACGGAGTTCATCCCGGTCATCGGCGTTGACGCCGTCCTGCTCGCAACGGTGTTTTCGGCGGCTGTCGGCCTGTTTTTCGGCATCTACCCGGCCAACCGGGCTGCGAGCCTGGAGCCAGTTGAAGCGCTGCGATATGAATAGCACCTGGACCTTCAACATATCCTTACTTCGATAAATACTCTATCTCCTCCCGAAACAGTTTCCGTAGAACGACCGGGTCCTGTGCACTTCTCACACAGCTCGCTGGTTCGTTGACCATGTGCCGGACCTCGTCGAGGGTTATCCGGCCTTCTGCGTCGAGTTCAAGCGGGTGGAGAATGCAGTAATACGGTTTGAGGTGCCATGGGTGCATGCCCTCCGCCTCACCCGCGCACTGCAGTGCACAGCGGTAATCTCCCCGCAAAAAAACACAGGCCGTGCCCCCGTAATGCTCAGGATCACTGAGAACCTTAGTATGACGTACCGCTTGACCGGCTACGAACGGATCCGGTTCGACTTTCTTATCGAACCAGGCACCGGGCTCACGCACCTCAGCTGCCATATGCGGCTTGACGAGCTCTGCATGTGCCAGGATCTTTTCAACCTCGGTCTCGCCGACCCAGACTCCGTAGACGCAGCAAGCTGCCCGGCAATCTGGCCAACCGCAGCGGCGGACCTCCTCAGATTCGGCGAGGCGCCCTGCCAATTTCTCGCTCATGAGCTTTCCCGTACCGGCGAATCGTACAAACCGTCCGTGACATAGCGAGATTTTTTGTCGCCAAAAAGACCTGCCAGGAGATGGTAAAGGGCAAAAAGCTCCATACCGAACGGCAGGTAGCCCCCGTAGCCCAACAGTGGCATTTCAAAGATACGAAAGAAATCACCCCAGGGAATCTCGTAGACCCATTTTGGATATGAGTACCAATTCCACATCTCCCAGAATAGTCCACACACCAGCGCACCCAGCCACAGCGCAATAACCGGTCGCCAGTCACGCTGGTTTGTGCGTTCTCCCAACGACCGGTTGCCGAGCCAGACGTTGACCGGTTCCAGGAGAAAGAAGAGTGAAAGCCAGAAAAAGGGGAAGAACGCAGTGGGCCACGCGAGCATGGCGGTAAAAGTTACCAACCCGAGCAGCGCAAAGAACACCGTCGTGCCCCGGTTCGGCCGGATGGCCGGTCCCGGTCCGAGGTTGTGCAGCCAGGACGTGCTGCGCAGGAATTCTGCCGTCCCGAAAACGGCCGGAATAACCGTGGAAAAACTGAGGCTCGAAAGAGCAAAGAATTCAATGTACGTGAACAATTCCCGGCCGGTGTAGAACCAGTTCTGCATCCGCAGGTTGAGCACCTCGAAAAGCCACCAGGCCGGCACGGACACGAAGAATAAACCGATGTATTTCCGTTTGCTGCGAGTGAGCAGGGAGGTGCCGGTCCGTTTCACGTTCAGCCCGTCAATAAACAGGCAGTACCCCAGCCAGAGGGGGAAAAATAGGTATGCTGTGACGGGTTCAGGGTTGGAAAATAGCCAGTTGACCGGCCAGACAATGCTGATCAGCCCTGCTCCGAGCCATCCGTGAATAGGAAAATTTCGTTCCATTCGTTAATTTCGTCGTTCGGGAGGTAGATCACCGCCGTTGCGAAGGCCGCGCAGGAAGCCCATGGCGGCATTGACAGCCACCTGCCCGCGCGACATCACCCGGTCTGCAAGTTCTCGGGCCCGATTCAGGCGAATTTCAGGCTCGGTTTCGGTCAGCTCATACAATTCAATAAGGACCCCGTGGGTGCTTTTTGGGTGGACGAACGCAATCCGCTTTCCGCCGGTACCGAGCGTCGGTTCCTCGTTAATCAACTGAACGCCGTGTGACTTCAGGCGGGCCAGTGTTTGCTCGATATCGTCGACCTCAAAGCAAATGTGGTGCATACCGGGCCCTCGCCGATCGAGATACCGGGCGACGCCGGAACCGGACGTTGTGGGTTTGACCAACTCGATTTCGCTCTCGCCGCTGGGCAGAAAGGCGACGACGGATTGCTGGTCGGGCACGTCTTCAACATGAGAAAGTTCCAGGCCGAGTGCGTCTCGCCAGAAAACGAGGGCGGAATCGATATCGTCTACAACAATGGCAATATGGTTGATACGTTTGATCATTGTCATGAGTTCCTTTTTCAAAAATGATTAAATCCAGTTCGGTGGTTGGTATTCACCCCAAACGGAACGCAGAGAGCTGCAAATCTCTCCCAGGGTGACGTCATTTTCCACGCATTCGATAAAGAGCGGCAGAAGGTTTTCACTTCCACGCGCGGCGGTTTCGAGGCGCGTCCGCAACTCGCCCACACGCACCGAGTCTCTGCGGCCGCGCAGCCCTGCAAGCCTTGCTCGTTGCTGTGCCTCGATTGTAGGGTCGACCCGCAGCGTTTCGATATCGAGGTTTTCTTCCGTCTCGTATGCATTTACGCCAACGATCACATTGGCACGCTCTTCGATTGCTTTCTGGTATTCATAGGCGGCGTTCTGGATCTGGGTCTGGACGTAGCCCTGCTCGATGGCCGCCATAGCTCCTCCGAGTTCGTCAATGCGATTGATGTATTCTTGTGCGGCTTTTTCAATCTCGTCTGTCAGGTACTCGACCAGGTAAGACCCTCCGAGCGGATCAACCGTATCGGCAACGCCGGATTCGTGTGCGATCACCTGCTGCGTTCGAAGCGCAATTCGAACGGCTTTTTCGGTCGGGAGCGCCAGGGCCTCATCCAGGCTGTTCGTGTGGAGCGATTGTGTCCCACCGAGCACGGCTGCCAGCGCCTGCAGCGCCACGCGCACGACATTGTTTTCCGGCTGCTGGGCAGTCAGCGTTGAACCACCGGTCTGTGTATGAAAGCGCAGCATCCAGGAGCGTTTATTTTCAGCTTTGAAGCGTTCGCGCATGATCCTGGCCCAGAGTCTGCGTGCTGCCCGAAATTTTGCGATCTCTTCCAGGAAGTTGTTATGTGCGTTGAAAAAGAACGAGAGCTGGTCGGCGAAGCCGTCAACGTTCAGGCCTGCCTCAAGAGCGGCGGTGACGTAGGCGATGCCGTTCGCCAGGGTAAACCCGACTTCCTGCGCGGCCGTTGAACCTGCCTCCCGGATGTGATATCCCGAGATGGAGATCGTGTTCCAGCGAGGGACCTCCGTCTGGCAGAACTTGAAGAGGTCCGTGATCAGGCGCATGGATGGACCCGGCGGGAAGATGTACGTCCCACGCGCGATGTACTCTTTCAGAATATCATTCTGCACAGTGCCGCGCAGACGGTGAGTCTCTACGCCCTGTTTCCTGGCGACGGCGATGTACATTGCCAGGAGAATGGCGGCAGGCGCGTTGATCGTCATGCTGGTCGAAACTTTCCCGAGCGGGATCTCGCGGAAAAGCAGTTCCATATCCTCTTTCGAGGAGATTGATACGCCAACCTTGCCGACTTCCCCCAGGGCGATCGGGTCATCTGCGTCGTAACCGATTTGCGTGGGCAGGTCGAAGGCGACGGAGAGTCCGCTCTGGCCCTGCTCGAGCAGGTACCTGTAGCGCAGGTTCGATTCTTCCGCACTGGCATAGCCAGCATATTGGCGCATCGTCCAGAATCGCCCCCGGTACATCGTCGGCTGTACGCCGCGCGTGAAAGGAAACTCGCCTGGGAAACCGAGTTTTTCAGTATAAACTTCGTCCACGTCCTGCGGGAGGAGGATCCGCGGCATTGAAGTAGAACTGGTTTGAAACTCGGTTTTGCGTTCGGGAAAGCGATCCAGGGCTGGATTCAAGATCTCTTTTTCCCACTTTTGGTAATCGGTGTTTTCCGCCATAATGTTTCCTGAGTGCTTTTTTCTGTAGTATACCCTGTACATTTGATACGAATGCAGGTCGTAGGGATACCGTTTTTATTTTTAGGCCACCTGGAGCCTGCCGATGCTCAGCGGCGAGAGCGTTTTTCAATCATTCATGGATCGGGAATGTTAGTGGGTACAAATAA
>JBFGQG010000009.1:0-18599 GCA_041564295.1 Anaerolineales bacterium
GGCCACGCCTGAGCCGACGGCCACGCCGACGGATACCCCGACGCCTACTGAAACACCAACAGCTACGCCAACGGAAACGCCCACCGAAACGCAATCCCCCATCGCAGGCTGGCCGGAAGGCCTGATCCTGCGCTACTTCACGCACATCGGCACCGGAGGCCCCATCGGCTGCGGAGACAGCCTGCAGGGATACAGCACCGGCCTGCTGCGCACCGGCAACGTGAAGGAAGACCTCAAACTGGCATTGAACAGCCTCTTCCAGTCCGGCGGCCCCTGGATCGGCGCTTTCTATAACGCCACGTATACGACCAATCCGAAGGTCTCAACGGTCGAATACAAAGGCAGCACGCAAACTGCAACGATCTATCTCACAGGCAGCTTCTCCAAGCCGGAAGATGAATGCGATCGCCTGCGCTACCGCGCCCAGGTCTGGGAAACGGCTCGCCAGTTCCCGGAAGTCAAATACGCAATTATCTGGATGAACGATATGCTGCTCGGAGACCTGCTGTGGGTCGCCGGACAGAGCAATCGCTAACTGCAATTTCAATCGGACCCATAAATCAACCGGTTCCTCGCATATAGAGCCTATCGACCTATCGGGGCAGCAGTTTTTCGCAACAGCTGCTGCCCTGATAGGTCAGAATCCTTTCGCAGCCTGCATGAACGCCTATCCGGCAGGTTGTGACCCCAATTTTCTTATCTCAAACCGAACAAACTTACTCAAATGGCAAGAATTGGTATAAATCCAGCCCGTGACAAGCACGCTCACCGCCCACCTTCGCGTGTGACCGTCAGCATGATCACATACCTGCCCCACCAGCTGGGCTATTTTGCGGATAAATTTGAGATCATCCGGGCTGCGCTGGGCAGTATGATCGCGAACACGGAGCCTGAGAACGATATACTCGTTTTCGACAATGGCAGCAGCGCCGCGCTGACTGATTACTTAAATTTGCTGTTGGAGGAAGGATCCATCCGCTACCTGGTTCTCACCGATGAGAACATCGGGAAAATCGCCGCTCTCCGTATGCTCACCGGCATGGCGCCCGGGGATTACATCGCCTGTGCCGACGACGATATCCTGTTTTACCCCGGTTGGCTGCCTGCGCACATGCGCATCTTCGAGGCCTTCCCGCAGGCCGGAATGGTCAGCGGAGTGCCGGTCAGGAATGCGGCCACCTATGCACTGGATGCGCTGCATGCGGTGGAAACCAGCGGCCGGAACAGGTACAGACTCAAACGAGGCCGTTTCATACCCGACGAATGGGAAATCGACTGGTGCATCAGCACAGGCAGGGACCCACAGCAGCACCTGCAAGCCCAGGCCGGCCGTGAAGATCTGCAGTTGGAAGCTTCCGAGGTGCGTGCACTCGCCGGCGCTAATCATTTCCAGTTCCTCGCATCAAAACAAAGCCTGCTGAAAGCCCTGCCGAAGGAATGGAGCGGCAGGTTGATGGGCGAGATGGTCGAAATGGATGAAAACCTCGACCGGCTCGGATATTTGCGGCTGTCCACAACGGACAGGTACACACGACATATCGGGAACGTCCTGACGCAGACGATTCGCGAAGATATTCAACGCATGAATCTGCCCGTCGCTCCGGCGCCGCACACAAATTACGGGCGTAGAAAAAAACACTGGCTCCATAATGTGCGCGGCAGCGGGCGAGTGCTGCGCTGGCTTTACGACCGCCTGTTCCGGATCATTAACGAAATCGGCGATTGATAGGAATCCAGCCGCGCTGCGCGCTGTCCCCCCCAATGACTTTTTTCAAAAAACTCTCCAATAGAAGCGCCTCAGCCCTGCAAGTGCTGCTGCACGGCGCCATACCGGGCCGGTCAGAAATCGAAATCCCTGCCCTGAGCGATGAAGAGGTCGCCGAAGCCCGCCTGCAGTTTCCGCTCGAGAAATTTTTTGTCTTCGGTTATGCACGCTCAGGCACGACACTGCTGATGCGACTCATCGACACCCACCCGGACGTTCTGTGCAGCCGCCAGGCGCATTTTTTTACCCGACCCCCTTTTCTGGAGTCCCTGGTTCGTGATCCAGCCGTCGCGGAATGGCTGAATCGCCGCAGTTTCCGGTGGAACCGGGGGCGCGATCTCGCCCCTGTGGTCATGCGCGCAGCCGCCGATTTCATCCTCGAGCGAGAAGCCCATAAAGTGGGTGCAAAGATCGTCGGCGATAAGAGTCCGAACAACCTGATGAACGGCGAGGCCGTCCGAAAGCTGCACCGAATTTACCCGGATGCAAAGCTGATTTTCATCGCGCGGGATGGGCGAGATGTCGCCCTCTCCCACCGCTTCCAGTCTTTCGTTGACCATTTGCAGTATCTTTCGAGGAAAGACCTCAAGATCAGGGCAGATTTCCAGGCCGATGCCGGTCAATTCCATACAGACGGTCTTTCTCTGTTTACGGAAGAAGGACTGCGCAGTGAAGTGACTGCCTGGGTCGAAAATCTGGCGGAAACACGCCGGTTAGGCCGCAATTTATTCGGTGAGTCTTATCTGGACCTGCGATTCAAAGATCTACTGGACGACCCGACCGGCCAGATCTACCGCATCTGGGGATTCCTCGGCGCAGAGACACATCGACCCGAACTGCAAGAAAGGATCAACAAGGTCGTCGGGCACAACCGGGACGCCCAGTGGCAGCAGCAGAAGGTCGGCGAGATGACCAGCGCCATACGGAAGGGCGGCACAGATTCCTGGCGTGAGTATTTCACTGCCCGTGACCGCGAGCTCTTCAAACAGATCGGCGGGCAGACGCTGGTGGATTGGGGCTTTGAAGAGGACTTCACATGGTAGATCTTCCAGTCCTCAGAGACAGGCCAGTTTTCATCTGTGGTCATCCGAAATCCGGCACGAGTCTCCTGCGGAATCTGCTGGATTCACACCCGGCGCTCGTCGTTTATCCTGAAGAAGCGGTCTTTTTCCGCCGGTTTTTAAAGGAAGCCGGTCATCTGGACATCGCCAGTCAGATCCATGCTGCGGAAAGTTTGCTCCTGCACATATTCACGTGGAACCTCGAGCATCCGCCAGCCAGCCAGGCCGGTTTTCCGGACCGTGATTATTCTGCAATCTCTTTCGACGCCGTCAGGCAGCATTTCCGCGGCCTGTGCGACGAGCATCCGCCTCGCCACCCGGGCGACTTATTGGCAGCGGCAATCCTTTCATACGGTCAGGTGACAGCCCAGTTGAGTGACAAGACGACCGCCTGGGTCGAAAAATCGCCGTACAACGAATATTTCACGGCCAATATCTTTAAATGGTGGCCGTATGCGCGCTGCATCCATATCGTTCGCGACCCCCGCGATAACTTTGCTTCTTATCAGCGGAAACACGGGAGCTGGACGGCAAAGTTTTTTGCAACGAACTGGCTCCAGTCTACCCGGCGTGGTTTGATAAACGCGGAATCCTACGGGCCACAGCGCTACCTGCTCCTCCGGTACGAGGACCTCGTCAGCAAGCCGGATGAAGTCCTGAATCGGATCTGTAATTATCTTGAGATAGGGATGGACCCTGGTCTCTTTGTGCCGACAAGAGCCGGGCAGGGCTGGCAGGGCAATTCCATGTTTACGGACCGTTTTTCCGGTATCACCGCCGCCCCCGTCGGCCGCTGGAAAGAAAAATTGCCGGGCCGAGAAGCAGCTATCATCAGCTGGATTACGCGAAGCGAAATGAAGTTATTGAAATATGAACCGGCAGTAATGATCCCGTTCCACATAATGATTGAAGGTTCGGTCTGGGCGCTCCGCCAACACCTTTATTGGATGCGGGAAGGAAAACGAGGGAAAGAATGAAATTCCTGATCGCTGGGCTTGGTTCAATCGGCAGGCGGCATTTCCGTAACCTGCGGTCCCTGGGCCAGGACGATATTTTGCTTTATCGCACTGGAAAAGCGACGCTCCCGGATGATGAACTCGCCGGCTTCCCGGTTGAAACGAACCTGGAGGCAGCCCTCGCGCACAGACCGGAGGCGGTGATCGTTTCCAACCCGACCGCGCTGCATCTGGACGTCGCAATCCCGGCCGCCGAGGCGGGATGTGCGCTCCTGTTGGAGAAACCGATCTCACATTCCATCGATGGCGTCGATCGTTTGAAGGCTGCAGTCGACCGGACTGGTGCACTCGTTCTCGTCGGTTTCCAGTTTCGCTACGATCCGGGGCTGCGAGCAGCGAAAAAGTTACTCGAGAGCGGAGAAATTGGTGCGCCAGTGTCCGCCCGGGCGCACTGGGGGGAATACCTGCCGAACTGGCATCCCTGGGAGGACTATCGAACCGGGTATGCCGCGAGGCCAGACCTCGGCGGCGGGGTCGTGCTGACCCTGTGCCATCCGATCGATTACCTGCGCATGCTTTTTGGTGAAGTCTCGTCCGTTCACGGTGCCACCAGCAATCATGGACTCGGGCTGCCCGTAGAGGACACAGCCGAGGTGACACTCGGCTTTTCATCCGGAGTGATCGGAAGCATCCACCTGGACTACGTCCAGCGTCCACCTGCACACTGGTTGGAAATCATCGGGACAAAAGGCACGCTCCGCTGGGATAACGCGGATGGAGCAGTAACCTGTTACCGTGCAAAAATCGGGAAAAGCGAGATTATCCCGGCGCCGGATCATTTTGAGCGCAACGCTCTCTTCCTGGATGAACTTCGGAACTTCCTGGGTATGTTGGAAGGCCGCGAAGCGCCGGTCTGCACCTTGCAGGACGGCGTTCGAGCGCTTGAAATTTGCCTTGAAGTTCTTCAACGCTAATATAAGACTGCAATCCGGAGGGCTACCAGCCAGGATGCCATGCTTCTTCATCTAAAACTTTTTCTTCGTAAATTTACGCTAAAGCGGCTTTTGAAGTTGGGGATGTTCGTCATAGCACTATTTTTGTTCATCCTTGCCCTGGTACTGCTGAAAGAAGGCGCCCGCCAATTTGGGCCGTTCGTGCGGGATATTTTACGGGTGAACAATGCCGTCAATGCGCTTGGGTTCGGCTGGGTCTTTGCCTATGTTGTTATGTCGGGTTCACCGGTGGCCGCGATTACCTTGACCTTGCTGGATGCGGGGTCTCTCAACCCACTGGAAGCTTTTGCAATGATCAACGGATCGCGTTTGGGCGCGTCTTTCATTGTGCTATTCATCGGCTTCGTATATTCCATGCGCGGAAAAGGCAAGAAATCCAGCATGTCTACCGGCCTCGTTTCCCTGCTCGTCACCCAGACCACTTACATCCCTGCGCTATTTCTTGGGGGTCTGCTGCTTGGTTCAGGGTGGTTGAACGGTTTCCAACTGACCGAAGTCAGCGCGATCAGTTCGATTTTCGACATTATTTTTGACCCGATCGCGACTCTGCTCCTGGTATTTTTACCGCGCTGGGTAATATTCGGGCTGGGATTCCTCACGCTCCTGGGCAGTTTTTCGCTCCTGGACCGGTCCCTGCCGCAGATTCATCTTGAAGACAGCGGTTTTCGCGGCATGGCGCGCATCCTTTATCGTCCGATCTTCACCTTTTTACTCGGCGCGGCAGTCACTTTCGTTACAATGTCCGTTTCGTTATCGGTCTCGATCCTCGTACCGCTTTCGGTGCGCGGATACGTCCGCCGGGAGAACATCATTCCTTACGTTATGGGTGCCAACATAACCACTTTTGTAGACACCCTCGTTGCAGCAATCCTGCTCGGTAACCACGACGCATTTACAGTGGTCCTGTTGGAGATGCTGAGTGTTGCCTTCATATCAATTATTGTGATCATTTCTATGTACCGGCCTTACGAACGCATGGTGATTTCCTTTTCAGAGGGAATCCTTGCTTCGCGAAGGAATTTAAGCCTGTATATGCTCGGAATCGTCGGGATTCCGCTGCTGCTGATGCTTTTTTAGGAGACATTCGATGCGCTGGTTGATAGTTTTGGATGGAACAGAACGTTCGGACCGGGCAGCGGCATTTGCGGCTCCGCTTATCCGGTCCGGTGAAGACGAGGTGCTGCTCCTTGCCGCTGGAGAGAACCTCGAAGAATCGGATTTGAAGGCTGCGCTTGATCGAAACCGCCCACTTTTTAATGACGTAACCTGCCATGAACAAATCATCGCAGATGGGATTGCCGAGACGGTCTCTGAGGTGGCAGAAGCCAGACAGATTAACGTGGTTGTGTACGGCTCGCGCGGTCGCCGCGGCTGGTCACGTTTGCTGCTCGGTTCGGTAGCGTCGTATCTCGAACGTCATTTGGGCTGCTCGTTGCTCGTGGTGCGCGGGGAATTGAAACCGATGAAGAAAATTCTGATCGCATCCAGCCTGTATCCGCAATTAATGCAGCCGGTCATCCTCGCGACGCGCCTGGCACAACGCACCGGTGCGACCGTGACACTGCTGCACGTCATGTCACAACTCGCTTTGATTGATGAGGCCAGCGTGGCGCCGCTCGAGGCGACAGCAGAGGAAGCTATCGAGCTTCACACGCGCGAAGGTGATGCCCTTGCGGAACGGATCGCTTACATGGAAGCACAGGGAGTGCAGGCGAAGTCCGTGCTGCGACATGGACTCGTAATCGATGAGCTTGTGGCCGAAATGCAAGCAGGCCGGTATGATCTCCTCGTGATCGGTGCACACCGTGAACAGGAAGACATCCCTTTCTGGAACTTGCTGGCAGAAGACCTGGCGGACGACATTTTAATGGCAACCCAGGCGCCTTTATTGATCGCCTGATATAACATTACAATAATCGAGAAGAGGTTTCTCAACCTGTCTAAAAATCAGAAACAAAGGCTTATAACAACAGGAAAATGACCATGCCCGAACATAAAGCAATTAAAAAAGAATCCAGCATGAAAATATGGCTGCGTAATTTTGTCATCGAACTTGTGATCTATGGCGGCCTTGTTTTTCTTTATTTTTATTTCGTCTTGCAATATCTCGAAAGGTTTTTGACCACACTTTTTCGGGAACACCTGGTCGTATATGCTTTTGCCGCACTGATCTTGATTGTGCTGCAAGGCGCAATGCTAGAATCGCTCACCTCCTTCTTGCTGGACCAGATTAAACTTGACAGGTTTGACTGAGGAGCGATATGGAGTTTCCAATTGCAGGTGTCACAGTCAACCCATTGTTTCTTGCTGGCATTGGCTTCCTCGTCGGCGTGCTTGGCGGCTTTTTTGGCGTTGGGGGCGGGTTCATCGCAGGTCCGATGATGCTGCTGCTCGGGATCCCGGCGAATTTTGTCGTCGGGACGGACCTGGCTCATATGACCGGGAAATCGATCGTCGCCGCCAGGAGGCACAGAGCCCTGGGGCACATAGATATCAAGCTTGGAGCGATCATGGTTGCCGGCACACTCGTCGGTATCGAACTGGGCGCGCGCTGGATCGAGGTCCTCGAAGCCGCAGGTAAAGTCGATGAAGTATTGAAGACCACCTACGTCGTGATCCTGATCGTTATCAGTCTTTTTACAGCCTGGGAAAGCTTTCGTGCGCTCCGCATGAAGAGGACAGAACAGCTTGAGGTCAAAGATGTGCTCGGTTTCAAAGGATTTTCGAAACAGCTGCAGCGCATAAGGATTCCGCCTTACGTTGAACTCCCGGATTCAGGCATCGAATCGATCTCTATCTGGCCGATCATATTCGTAGGATTGGTCACCGGGTTGCTCGCCGGCGCTCTTGGCGTCGGTGGAGGTTTCATCCGGATGCCCTTGCTGGTCTATTTTCTGGGCGTTCCGACACACGTTGCCATTGGAACGGATCTCTTTGAAATCGTCATTTCTGCTGGTTACGGCACTCTGACTCATGCTTTGAAGGGCAACGTTGACGTCATGATGGCTCTGGTCATGCATACCGGGGCAGCTCTCGGCGCACAGATCGGCGCAGTTTCAACCCGTTTTTTTGTCGGCCCGCGCATCCGCCTTGTTTTTTCTGCGCTACCAATGCTCGGTGCCTTGTTGGTGCTCTGGGAGCTGGTCACCGGAATCAATTTAACGATGGGTCACTGATCAACCGTGGATGGATATGACAACGATAGACCCCCTCGAGGAAGCGTATTACCTGGGAGATATAAAATGAGTGTTTTGGTGTATCTGCAAAAAATGCCTTATTCCAAAACTGCGGTTGAATACGGCGGCTACATTGCCGGTCTGACAAAAACTGGCGTCACTTTGCTCCTTGTGCGAGAAAAACAAAACGGCGAATCCGAAACAGAAAAGACCTTCGAAGAAGCCGAAGCACTTTTGGCGGGTGTCAGTAGAGAGCGGAAAATCCGGTTCGGCAGCGATACGAAAGGCATTCTGGACGAAGTCCGTAAAGGCAATTATGAAATGATCGTGCTGCGTGCACGCAAAGCCATCCGGTACCGCCAGCGTCTTAGGAAAAAAATCGCCCGGATGATCGCGGTTGAATCACCCATTTCCGTGTTGATCGTGAAAGACGCCGAACAACCGCCTGAGCTAAAACGCATACTCGTTTGTTCGGGCGGGAAAGACATCGCAAATCCTGTGATCCGAAAAGGCGCCGAACTGGCACAGGCTTCAGGGGCGGAACTCACGCTGTTGCATATCACCACGCCGGTCCCCAGTATGTACACCGGGATGGACGAAATCGAAGAAACTTTTGAAGAACTCCTCCAGACCGATACGCCGACAGCGCGCCATCTGCGTGCTGCTGCCGGAATCCTGGCTGAATACAACTTGAAATCACAATTAGAGGTCCGCCAGGGTGACGTGACCGAAGAGATCCTGGAAAAGAGTTTTTCCGAACATTTTGACCTGGTGCTCGTGGGCGCGCCGCAAATTAAAAGCCGACTCAAAGAGTGGATCATGGGGGATGTGACGCGAAATCTGGTCAACCATTCAGAGAGTGCAGTACTGATTGTTCGTTGAACAACCTGCTGCTCCTTATGATACAATTCACCGGTTTTCACGTCGTTCCGAAGTGGGTTTGGTTACGGCGATTATTTTCAAACTTCAACATCTTGAACTCATAACCTGGCATCCCGACCGGATGCCAGTCTTTTTGCAAGGAGAAATGACGAATGGCTAAGAAAGAAAAAATCATCAGCCCTTACGGCGGAAAACTTATCAACCTGCTTGTAACCGGCGATGAAAGAGAAAAACTGATCGCAGAATCAAGTCTATATCCCAGCATCCAGATCTCGCAGCGTGCGCTGTGCGACCTTGAGCTACTTGCTACCGGTGGTTTTTCTCCGCTGGACCGTTTCATGGGCCGGGCCGATTACCAGCGCGTCCTCACCGAAATGCGTCTGGCCGACGGCACCCTCTTCCCCATCCCGATCACACTGACTATCAGCAAGGACGAAATACCTACTCGCTCCGAATGGCTGGCATTACGCGATTCCCGCAACAACCTCATCGCGATCATGCGCGTGGAAGAATTCTATCGTTGGGACCCCAATATGGAGGCCCGCCTCGTTTATTCATCGACGGACCACCGCCACCCGATGGTCTCCGAAATGATTCGCTGGGGCGATTTCTGTATCTCGGGCGAGCTGAAAGTCCTCAACCTGCCCAAGTACCACGATTTCACTGAACTCCGCTCCGCCCCGGCGCAGGTCAGGAAGACGCTCGAATCCATGGGGCATAAAGACGTCGTCGCTTTCCAGACGCGCAACCCCATGCACCGCATTCATGAAGAACTTACCAAGCGCGCGGCAGAAGAAGTCGGCGGCAGCCTGCTGATACACCCGGTCGTCGGCCTGACGAAACCCGGTGACGTTGACCACTACACGCGCGTGCGCGTGTATAAAGCGCTTTACGAGAATTATTACGACAAAAAACGCACAGCTTTGAGCCTCCTGCCGCTCGCCATGCGCATGGCCGGGCCGCGTGAAGCGCTGTGGCATGCCATCATCCGCCGCAACTTCGGCGCAAACCATTTCATTGTCGGCCGCGACCACGCCGGTCCCGGCAACGACAGCCAGGGCAAGCCGTTCTACGGCCCGTACGAAGCTCAGGAATTCATGAAGCTTTACGAAGAAGAGATCGGCGTCAAAATGGTTCCCTTTAAAGCGCTGGCATATCTCGCCGATGAAGAACGCTATGTTGAGGCCGAACAGGCGGCGGAAGGTGCGAAAGTCTATCATATTTCCGGCACCCAGGTGCGCGAAGACTACCTCGCCAAGGGCCAGCTGCTGCCGGAATGGTTCACACGCAAAGAAACGGCCGAAATCCTGGCACAGGTGCACCCGCCGAGACATAAGTCTGGTTTCGTAATCTGGTTTACCGGCCTCAGCGGCTCGGGGAAATCGACCACGGCCGAAGTGCTGACTTCTCTACTGCTCGAACGCGGCCGCTCGCTCACGGTATTGGACGGCGATGTAGTCCGCACGCACCTGTCCAAGGGGCTCGGCTTTTCTGCGGAGGACCGTGATATCAACATCCTGCGTATCGGTTTCGTGGCCGGAGAAATCGCACGGGCGGGCGGCGCCGTGATCACGGCCGCGATCAGCCCGTACCGCAAGACCCGTAACGAAGCCCGCAAGATGGTCGGGGAAAACTTTTTCGAAGTCTACGTGAACACCCCACTTGAGGTCTGCGAAGCGCGCGATATTAAAGGCCTGTATGCCAAGGCGCGCCGCGGTGAGATCAAGGGTTTCACCGGCATCGATGATCCCTATGAAGAACCGGTAAACGCGGAAATCGTCCTCAACACCGTTGACCATACTCCGGAAGAGAATGCTTACCTCATCGTGCATTATCTTGAGGACCGCGGCTATCTCAGACCGGATGGGTTGGGTTAACGTGCGGAGTGCGACGCGCGGGGTGCGAGGTGATGCTAAATGGTCGCACTCCGCATGTTGCACCTGTATGACCAAGCGCATAGGATATACACATGCCTAGCATCCACGACCTCTTCGACCTGACCGGTCGCGTCGCTCTCGTCACAGGCGGAGCGGGATTGCTTGGGCGGCAGTTCACGCAGACCCTTGCAGAAGCCGGTGCGCACGTCGTTGTGGCCGATTTCTTAGCTGAAGCGGCTGAAGAACAGGCTGCCGAGTTGCTCAGGCAGGGATTCCAGGCCGTCAGCGTGGCAGCAGACGTCACCAGCGAAGCAGATACGGAGCAGATGGTACAGGCTGCTCTCGATCGCTGGGGGCAGTTCGACATCCTTGTGAATTCCGCCGCCTGGGACCCCAAGTTCGATCCGGAAAATGTTGAATCCCAGGGTTCAAATGCTTTTGAAAGCTATCCGCTCGACCTCTGGAACCAGGCCGTCAACATCAACCTGACCGGCATGTTCCTGGCGTGCAGGGCTGCAGCAAAGGTTATGCAAGACCAGGGTCGCGGCAGCATCGTCAACATTTGCTCGACATATGGCCTCGGCGGCCCGGACCAGCGAATTTACGAGCGCCCCGGAGAACCGCCGCGCTATAAGCCCGTCTTCTACTCGGTTACAAAGGCCGGCGTACTCGGCCTGACCAAATACATTGCCACGTATTATGCCGGCACGGCGATCCGCTGCAACGCGCTGACACCCGGCGGCGTTTACAATGACCACGATGAGGCCTTCACCAGGGCCTATTCTTACCGGACCGTTATGGGACGCATGGCCGATAAGCATGAGATGAACGGCGCGCTGCTGTTTCTTGCCAGCGACGCTTCCAGTTATATGACCGGCGGGAATCTGATTGTCGATGGAGGCTGGACGGCGTGGTAAGCGGTGCGAGGTGCGAGAAAAAATTCTGCTTTCGGACCGAAGATCTGAGCGCAGCGACCATCGACTTGGCAAACCTGGCTCTTACATAGGTTTCCTCGAGTTCTGCCCATGTGATATACCCAATATCGATAGCCACATGGCAACGCGATTGGATTTCTACGGCTGGCCGCCGGGCATAAGATAAAAACCTCGCGATCTCGAATTTCGAGTCACAATCAAAACCTTCAGCAATATTCGACATGGTCGAAACCGTGGCTCGTTGGATCTGGTCACGAAGGCCAAAATTTCTAGCGAAAGCGCCTTTGCCAGTTAGAGTGTAAACCAGTTGAACCAGCCCCTTCGCCTCCTGCCACGCCCGGATGTCTCCAATTTTTTGTATTCCCATAGTGCGTGCCATTTTACGGGGATGTGATTGGGGGTACCTCCACGCGCCTTCTACTCCCTGATGTGTATTTCCCAATTCGCACCTCGCACATCCTCATGGATCCCCAAACCCTCCTCTCCAACCGAATCGCCGCTAAAAGGTCAGGATTATTCGACGTCCGCTCCGACCTGCTGCACTTTGCCCTGATCACCTACGCGCTGCCGGTGGAACGGCTGCGCTCCCACATCCACCCCCGTTTTGAAATCCAGACATTTCCGATTGACGGGCAGCTGCTTGCTCTCATGAGCGCTGTCCCATTTTTGGACCTTGATTTCAATTATTACCGCCTGTTCCCGTTCTTCCGCTGGAAGTTCGCGCAGACCAATTACCGCGTATACGTCATCGATCGAGAAACGGGAGAACATTGCGTCTGGTTTTTCGGGACGACTCTGGGCAGTCGTATCGTCCATCTTTCGCGGTGGCTGTGGAAAATTCCCTGGCATTATGCAGATTACGAGATCGACTGCCGTTACGACAAAGAAAAGCTTAGCTACGAGAATTACCGCTTCGTTCACGATTCTGACTGGGCTTCAGCAGCAATCGATCTTGAAGATACCGGCGAGCCTTCCGGTCTGCTGCCTGGCTTTGCAGACCAGGCCGAGCAGACCCTGATCCTTACGCACCCGGTCCTGGGTTATTATTACCGCCTGGACGGCCGGCTCGGGACTTACTCCGTCTGGCACAAGGAAATCCCGCTGACCGCCGGTAAACCCAAGAATCTATATTTCAGCCTCTACGAGCGTTTGGGTCTGCTTTCACGAGAAGAAATGATGCAGCCTCACTCGGTGTTGATCTGTCCTAAAACGACTTTTGAGGTGCACCTCCCGCCGAAAGCAATCTGAAGCGCTCAAATCGAGATCGCTGTGAAGGTTAGCCAAGTTACAATAAGACTGCCGGCTCCATCCACTGACTCGCTGAATCATTACCATGCCTCCCTCCCCTATCCTCACCCTGGTCCCCGCCCGCGGCGGATCGAAATCCATCCCGCGGAAAAACCTGAAGCTGCTGAACGGCGTCCCCTTGATCGCATATTCGATTGCCGCAGGTCTGCAGGCGAATTGCACATCGCGTGTGATCGTTTCCACCGATGATGAAGAAATAGCGGCTGTTTCACGGATGTATGGCGCTGAAGTGCCTTTTATGCGCCCGGAAGAACTCGCCCAGGACGATACGCTCGATCTCCCCGTATTCCAGCATGCCTTGCAGTGGCTGGATCAGAATGAAGGCTACCAGCCGGAAATCGTTGTCCAGCTCCGCCCGACGAGCCCTTTTCGCCCGGACGGCATGGTGGACCATGCTGTCAGAATCCTTCAGGAGAATGCGTGGGCGAGCTCTGTGCGCGGCATCGTTCCTTCCGGGCAGAACCCGTACAAGATGTGGCGTTTAAGCGAGGACGGGTCGATGAAGCCGCTGCTGGAAACAGGCATCGAAGAAGCGTACAACCAGCCGCGCCAGAAACTGCCGCCGACTTTCTGGCAGACCGGTCATATCGACGCGGTCCGCCCAGAGGTGATCCTCGGCGGTTCGATGAGCGGCAGAGCGGTCTACCCGCTGCATATCGACCCCAAATACACCGTCGATCTCGACACAGGCCTCGACTGGGAGCGCGCCGAGTGGCGCCTCCGCGACCCGGAGTTGAACATCGTCCGCCCGGCGCAGGCCCGTCTCCAGCGTCCATTGCCTGCACGGATAGAGCTGATCGTCTTCGATTTCGACGGTGTGATGACCGATAACACGGCCTATGTCAGCGAAGACGGCATTGAATCCGTGCGCGTTTCGCGCGGCGACGGTATGGGTATCGACCTGCTGCGCGACGCCGGGGTGGACATGTTCGTCCTCTCGACGGAGCCCAACCCGGTCGTCGCGGCGCGCTGCCGTAAATTGAAGATCGGTTACGAACACGGCGTTGGGAAGAAAGGCGAAGCATTGTCCAAAATTCTCGCCGAACGCGGCGTGGACCCGGCGAACGTGGTTTACCTCGGCAATGACGTCAACGACCTGCCGTGTTTCCCCCTGGTCGGCTGCGCGGTGGCCGTTGTGGATGCGCACCCGGCTGCCCTTGCAGAAGCGGATCTCGTCCTGACGAAACCCGGCGGCCGCGGCGCTGTCCGAGAGCTGGCGGACATGGTGCTGGCGCGCCGGGGCTACCGCAACAACCTTTATTAATATAACCATGATCTTCGTCGCCTCCAAAAACCCTGTCAAAATTGAAGCCGTCCGCCTGGGCTTCCAGGCCATGTTCCCCGAAAAAACCTTTGAAATCAAAGGCGTTGACGTTCCGTCGGGAGTCAGCGACCAGCCTGCGACCGATGCGGTAACGCTGCAGGGTGCGCGCAATCGCGCCGAGCGGGCGCGGCTCGCTGCCCCTGAAGGGTCTTTCTGGGTCGGCATTGAAGGCGGGATCGAAGATAACGGGCAGGACATGTACGCATTTGCCTGGGTCGTCGTCCGTGATGGCGACCGCACCAGCCAGGCCCGCACAGGCACATTCACGCTGCCTTCTGAAGTCGCACAACTCGTCCGCAGCGGCATCGAACTCGGTGAGGCGGACGATATTGTTTTCGGCCGGACCAATTCAAAGCAGAATGACGGCGCGGTCGGTTTGCTGACAGACGGGCTGATCGATCGGACGAAGTATTACGAGCATGCGGTCGTTTTAGCGTTGATACCTTTTCTCAAAAAGGATTTATATCGCTAAGCGGGGTAATTACCGATTGGTGGTTGAAGGTTTGACGATCCCCGCATGGTAAAGCTTCAAGCCGGGTGGTTGCTGGAGCAATTCAAAGCTGAACCTTCTACTTTCAACCATCAAGCAATTTCACAAAACCCAGAGGACATAACGAATGACTTTCCCAAAGACTCATCGCTCGACCATCAAGCGCCTCGCTGAACGCGGACACTACGACAAAGAAACCGTTTGCACCGTCCTGGATGCCGGATTAATCGCCCACATCGGCATCGCGCCGGAAGGCCAGCCGGTCGTCATACCGGTCATGTACGGCCGTAAAGGCGACGAAATTTACTTCCACGGTGCAAAAGCCAGCCGGCTGCTGAAATATATCGAAACCGGCAGGCAGGTCTGCGTGACCGTGACCCTGCTGGATGGACTGGTGCTGGCGCGTTCGCTGTTTGAACATTCGATGAACTATCGCTCGGTTGTCGCGTACGGTACTGGTCGGCGCGTAGACGACCCGGCTGAGAAATTGGAGGCCCTGCAGGTCATTGCGGATAAAATGCTTCCCGGCCGCTGGGAGGACGCGCGCAAGCCTACGTCGAAAGAGTTGAAAGCGACATCTGTCGTGGCTGTGCGAATCGAAGAAGCGTCAGCCAAGATCCGCACGGGCGGGGCGCACGACTTCGAGGAGGACCTCGGTCTGCTGGTCTGGGCAGGGGTCGTGCCCATTCGCGAGACATACGGCACACCTCTGGACAATGAAGACCTTGATCCGGCCATCGAAGTTCCAGCATACCTCAGCAAGCAAATTAATAGCAGGAAATAAGGTTAATCAGTGAATTCATACCCTTTCTACCAGGTCGACGCGTTTACAGACCACCCGCTCGGAGGAAATCCCTGCGCGGTCGTTCTGGATTCGGACGGGTTCGATGATCCAACGATGCAGGCCGTTGCCGTGGAAATGAACCTTTCTGAAACGGCTTTCGTCGTGAAGTCGGACCGAGCGGATTTCGGCGTGCGTTATTTCACGCCGGCGGAAGAAATCCCGCTGGCCGGTCACCCAACGATCGCAACGACGTTCGCGCTGGTAGAAGCCGGCCGCTTGCCGTTGACCGGTCGCCGGACGCGTATCACGCTTGAAATGAAAGCGGGCGTAATAGCGGTAGAGATCCTAGCCGGCGATGACAGGATCGAGCAGATCGTGATGACCCAAAAAAAGCCTCAGTTCTTGCGCACGTACAATCGGGAATCGGTAGCGAAAGTATTCGACCTGGACGTGGACGATTTCCTGCCAGGATATCCCCTCCAGACAGTCAGCACGGGCACGCCTCAATTGATGGCGCCGGTTCGAAACCATGACGTGCTGCGCAAGGTCCATTTGAACGTCAAGGAATATTCGGCGCTGCGAGCGCAGGGTGACTTTTTCAGCCCACATGTTTTCTGCTTGGGCGGCATTACGCCCGGTGGGGACACGTTCGCACGTCATTTCGGAGTCCCTCCCGACACCCCGGAAGACCCGTTCACAGGGTCAGCGACCGGGGGAATGGCGGCCTATCTCCGGCATTTCGGCCTGTTGGACCGGCCGTCTTTCGTCGCTGAACAGGGTCATTGGATGGGCCGCCCCGGCCGTGCCCAGGTTGAAGTGGTGGGAGAACCGCAAGCGATTGAATCGGTCAAAGTGGGCGGCAGCGCCGTGCTGGTCCTGCGCGGGGAAATGCTGCTCTGAGCCTGCCGTTTACGATCCGCCCGATCAAATTTACAATACAGCCATACCAACGGTCCAATCAACTATCAACGCTAATTATCATGCAAATTATCTTTTATATGCATATTATTTAGCAAATTGGAGAGTTTATGCCTCGAGAAATAACCATCGGCTCGCGCCAGGTTGGTGACGGCCATCCGACTTACATCGTCGGTGAGATCGGCATCAACCACAACGGCGATGTCGATACCGCCAAGAAACTGATTGAAATGGCCAAGTGGGCGGGTGCAGATGCCGTTAAATTCCAGAAGCGCACCCCGGAAATCTGCACGCCGCCCGACCAGCAGAACAAAATGCGTGAGACACCCTGGGGGTATATCACTTATCTTGAATATCGGTACAAGGTCGAATTCGATTCCGAACAGTACAAAGAAATAGACGAACACTGCAAGAAGGTCGGAATTGACTGGTTCGTCTCGGTCTGGGACGAGCAGTCCGTCGACTTCATGGAAGAGCATTTCAATCCTATCGCCTATAAGCTCCCTTCCGCCGCGTTGACAGACCACGCGCTCATCCGCAAGGTCCGTTCAACTGGTCACCCGCTGATCATGTCCACCGGTATGTCGACCATGGAAGAAATCTACACCGCCATGGGCGCAGCCGGCACCGACAACCTCCTCATCTGCCACACGACCAGCACATATCCCTGTCCTGAGAAGGAACTCAATCTGCGTATGATCGAGACGCTGCGCAATTCATTCCCGGGTGTGCCGATCGGCTACTCTGGCCACGAGGTCGGTCTGCTGCCTTCCGTGATCGCCGTAGCCTTCGGCGCCAGCTTTGTCGAGCGTCACATCACTCTTGACCGCGCCATGTGGGGCAGCGACCAGGCAGCTTCGGTAGAACCCGGCGGACTCTTCCGTCTTGTCAAGAATATCCGCCTCGTACCCGATGCTCTCGGTGACGGCGTGAAGAAGATCTATGAAAGCGAAATGAGCGCCCGCGAGAAACTGCGTCTGGTCAAATAACTTCGAATGGAAAGAACCTTCAAACATCGCGTCCGCGATTACCTGCTGCGCAAAGCCAACGACCGCCGCGTCCTGAATCTCACCAGGGAAATCCGGCGCAACTCTGAGGTGAACGCCGGACAGCGGCCCGTCGTCTTCTTCAACGCCTCGACGCGGCTTGGCGGGATCAGTCTTAACGCCGGTTTTGCCTCACTGGCGGCCATGCGGCTCCAGCAGGACGGCATCCCGGTGTATTTCTTCGGCTGCCGCGCCGGCCTGCACCGCTGCACACTGGGCGTGATGATGAGCGGCGCCGAGAACGACCCGCCCTGCCGGACCTGCATCAAACAGGCAGAAGTGCTGTACAGCAGCGCTCCAACGCAGTGGTTTGACTACCGGGAAGACCCCGAACTGGCTGTCGAGCTGAAAGACCTGTCCGTACCGGAGATGGAAAGCTTCCACTTCCGGAATATCCCCCTTGGCACGCTGACGCTGCCTTCAATGCGCTGGTCACTTCGCATCCATCATTTACAGGATAACGAACCTACACGCAGCCTCTACCGCTCGTTCATCCAATCAGCGTACGGCGTGGTCAACCATTTCGACCGCCTGCTCGTCGACATCGATCCGCAGTGCGTGGTCGTGTTCAACGGCATTGCCTACCCAGAAGCGGCAGCGCGCTGGGCTGCCCTCCAGCGCGGAATTCGCGTCGTCACCCACGAAGTCGCACACCAGCCGGTAACCGCATTCTTCACTGACGGCCACGTCACCGCCTACCCGGTCGATATCCCTGAAGATTTTGAATTGAACGTCGAGCAGAACGCCCGCCTTGACGATTACCTGGCGGACCGCTTCAAAGGCAACTTCACGATGGCTGGTTTTCAATTCTGGCCGGAGATGAAAGACCTTGACGATTCTCTGCTCGCAAAAATAGCCTCCTTTAAACAGCTTGTCCCGATCTTCACGAATGTCATCTTCGACACCAGCCAGGTACACGCGAACGTGCTGTTCGCGCACATGTTCGCATGGCTGGACCAGCTTCTTGAGATTATCCGTGCGCATCCGGAGACCCTGTTCGTGGTCCGCGCCCACCCGGACGAACTGCGCCCGAACTCCCGCAAGCAGGCAGAAGAAAAAGTGGA
>JBFGQG010000010.1:0-18191 GCA_041564295.1 Anaerolineales bacterium
CGTGGCTGTACCGGATGACGGCTAACCTGGCCTGCACATGGGTTAAACGGCAGCGCTGGATGCGTCCGATCGAAGACCTGTCGGATTGGTTGGCCGGCGATTCGAAGCAATCGCCTGCACATCTCGCGGAGATATCTGAAACCTGGGGGCTCTTGAAGGAATCATTGAAAAAGATTCCATTAAACCAGCGCACAGTCATCGCCATGTTCTACATCAACGGGCTATCGCTGCAAGAAATATCTGAAATTCTGGAAGTCCCGGTCGGTACGATCAAATCCCGACTGCATTATGGCCGGATCGCATTGAAACGAGAAATGGATGTCAAAGACCGGCGGATTTCGGAGGTGCAATATGAGTTCACCTAGATCGCAAGATTTCGATGAGTTTGACGTCACCATAGGGCGCGAACTCAAGAATTGGGGCTCAAAGCAGCAGGCACCGGCCGCCGTTCGTTCAATAATACTGGACAATGCAGCCCGACATGCGAAGAAATCGGTTTCGAGCGGTGCTTACCGCCGCAAGCAATTTGTAAAAAGGCTGCAGCATATCTTCGTCGGAGCAAATGCTTTCCGCGGTCCGGAAATGACGTACCCCGACCTCTCTCAATGGCTGTTTTCTCAGGCCGCATGGCACAACCTCGGCAATGACCGAAGGACTGTGCGGTTTGTCTGCTAGGGTGAATGGAATCAACCCACCCTGATCGTATGCACAGTGTAGGTAAAACGTCGCGTTCTTGACGGATATACCTGCATATGCTATGCTTATCCCGTTTTGTTGCCAGATTTGCAACATCCATCACCGATCACATTACGAACATCGAGCCATCTGGCAGCACAAGATTAAAGGAGGTGGTTTTTTAACCAGTACAACAAGAACACCCCAATGGCAGCAACGGCTGCCCATCCGGCGTAAGCCGGGTATGCAGCACAGGCTGCAATCGTTCGTATCAAACCACTTAAATCCTTTTAGGAGGAGAAACGCTCATGTTTCAAAGTAAAAAGCTTACACTCGTTTTCGGCCTTCTGATGGTCGCCAGCTTCATCTTGGCCGCCTGTCAGCCAGCAGCTCCGCAAGTCGAGACCGTTGTTGAGACGGTTGTCGTCACGGAAGTTGTTGAAGGCGACGTCGTTGAGGTTGTCGTGACCGCGACGCCGGTTCCGGAGGAAGTAATGCCCCCTGAGCCGCGTACGCTCGTGATCTGCCTCGGCCAGGAACCTGAGACCCTGTACGCTCTCGGCGGCTCCATGCTCGCTGCAAGCCAGGTTCTCGAAGCTGTCTACGACGGCCCGATCGACGGCCGCTCGTTTGACTACCAGGCCGTTATCCTGGAGAAGCTGCCCAGCCTTGCTGATGGCGATGCAGTGCTCCAGGCCGTTGAAGTTGCCCCAGGCGACAGCTTCGTTGATGCCGACAACAACCCGGCCACCCTCGAAGCCGGCGTCGTCTATCGCCCGAGCGGCTGCCAGAGCGCTGACTGTGCTCTGACCTACGCCGATGGCGACGGCAACATCACCGTGGACCAGATGGTCGTCACCTTCAAGATGCTGCCCGGCCTGATGTGGTCCGACGGCACCCCGCTGACCACCGCCGACTCCATCTACACTTTCAACCTCGTTGCTGATCCGGACACCCCCCAGAGCAAGTTCACCATCGATCGCACCTCTTCCTACGAAGCGCTTGATGATGTGACCACGCAGTGGACCGGTATGCCCGGCTACATCGACAGCACCTACTTCCTCAACTTCTGGACGCCGTACCCGCAGCACGTCTGGGGCGCATACACCGCCGCTGAACTGCTCGAGGCCGAAGAAGCCCGCACCGCCCCCATGGGTTGGGGTGCGTACGTGATCGACGAATGGGTCGTTGGCGACAGCATCACCCTTCACAAGAACGAGAACTACTTCCGCGCTGACGAAGGTCTGCCGAAGTTCGACCATGCCGTTTACCGCATGGTTGGTGAGAACTCCAACGCCAACATCGCCAAGATCCTCTCCGGTGAATGTGATGTCGTTGACCAGACCTCCCACCTGGATGACCAGAGCGAACTGCTCCTCGAGCTCCAGGCCGCCGGCCAGCTGAACGCAACGTTCGTGACCGGTACCGTTTTCGAACACGCTGACTTCGGCATCCAGCCGGTCTGCCTCGACAACGGTGGTTGGGCAAACTGCATCGCCGAAGGTCGCCCCGACTACTTCGGTGACGTCCGCGTCCGCCGCGCCATCGCTCACTGTATGGACCGCCAGGCCGTCGTTGACACCGTCATGTTCGGTCAGTCCATCGTTCTCGACACCTACCTGCCTCCTCAGCACCCGCTCTTCAATGCTGACGCGACCTCCTACGCCTTCGATACGGCCGGCGGTTCCGCTCTGCTCGAAGAGGCCGGCTGGGTTCTCGGCGACGACGGTGTCCGCGTCTACCAGGGCGACAACCCCAACATCCCGCAGGGCACCCGCTTCAGCGTGAACTTCTGGACCACCAACGCCACCCAGCGCCAGCAGGCCACCCAGGTCATGGCTGCCTCTCTGGCAGAATGTGGCGTCGAAGCACTGCTTGACTACTGGACCCCCGGCGAGTACTTCGCTGACGGTCCGGACGGCCCGCTCTTCGGCCGCCGCTTCGACATCGGCCAGTTCGCATGGCTGACCGGCGTTGAGCCGCCCTGTGATCTCTGGATCACCGAGCAGATCCCTGGCGAAGACACCGAAGTCTACCAGGCTGGTTGGGGTGGCGCGAACAATCCTGGCTTCAGCAACGCCGAGTACGATGCTGCCTGTAAGGCTGCTCTCGCCTCGCTGCCCGGTCAGGCCGGATACGATGAGAACCACCTGCTCGCTCAGGCCATCTTCGCTGACGAGCTCCCGATCGTTCCGCTCTACCTGCGCCTGAAACTGGCTGGCACGCGCCCTGACATGTGCAACTTCGTCATGGACCCGACCGCCAACAGCGAAATGTGGAACATCGAAGAGTTCGACTACGGCGCAAGCTGCGGCGGGTAATCCCCATCGCAACTTAGCCTCGGAACTCTGAGGTAACAATAAAGGAGTGGCAGCCTGATGGCTGCCACTCTTTTTTTGATAAGCGTAACTTCTCAAAGAAGCTTCTATTGAATTTAATGCAATCGCTGGCACACGAGTAAACATTCGTGGTTGTGCACTTTTAATGCGCGCCATCTATTTCTCTCCCGGGGCGACTGCCACGCTGCAGTCAGGAAGACCAGCCCCGGCTCTGTCCGGCTTTGTCATCTTGAACGTTGCCGGGGAGTCTTATTGGAAATTTGATTCTCGAAACAGTAAGAGGGGGCCCGTAACTGCACCCGGGATGGCAATAGGCGGGAGAGTCTGCTGCAAGTGCGGTGAGTCGATTGATCTACTACGCTGTTTCCGCGATCGGGATCGTGAAATAAAACGTACTGCCTTTTCTGTAAGCGGTCTCGAACCAGATCTTTCCACCCTGAAGTTCGACAAGGTTTTTCGTGATATTCAACCCAAGACCGGTCCCGGGAACTTCGCGCGCTTTTAGATCCTCCGAGCGAAAGAACTTGGTGAAGATCTGCTTCTGTTCATCGGGGCGAATACCGATACCTGAATCGACGACCGCTACCTGAATGTGCGGCCCGATATTTTCCGGACCGTTCATCTCGGAGATATCGGCAACCACGCGGATCGTGCCCTCATCTGGAGTGTATTTAACGGCGTTGCTGACCAGGTTCGTCAGGACCTGGACCAATCTGGTGCGATCGCCCCAGACCGGAGGAAGAGCATCGGGCACACGGACAATCATCTGCTGTGCTTTGGTCTCAACCTGCCGCTCTGACGAACGCACGACCTCTTCCACGACATCCTGGATCGATACTGGCCCATAATCCAGGCGCAGGCGCCCGGCTTCGATCCGGGAAATGTCGGCAAGGTCAGAGACGAGCGTGGCCATCCTGTTAACGTTGGAACGGATAGTGGCAAGAAAACCCTCCTGGGCTTCATTGATCTCTCCGACCGCACCCTGGGCGAGGAGGTCAGCATATCCTTTGATCGATGTCATCGGCGTTTTCAGTTCATGCGACACAAAGGAAATGAAATCACTTTTTGCGATATTGGCTTCCTGGAGTTCAGAATAAAGGCTGGCGTTCGCAATCGCGATTGCCGCATGTTCGCTCAGGCGGTTTAGAAATTCCATTGTTTCTGCGGAGAAGTTAAACGGCTTCAGGCTTTCCAGCAGCAGCACGCCGATCGGTTTTTCATCCCGCAGGATGGAGACCGCGATCTGGCTCTTTGATTCAGAATCGAGCCCTTCCGGATCGTCCATCTTGAGGATCGCGCGAACCTGGGTCTGCGTGAGCGCGTCTTGAATGATCGTCAGGCCTGCAACCTTTTCATTCAGACCCTCATCGTTCAGATCGATTGCATAACCCTGGATTTGGGCAACCTGGAGGACGCCATCCTCGATGACGGCGACGAGACCGGCATCGGCATTGGACTGGCGCATCGCCCACTCAAGGGTGATCCGCATCGCGCGCGGTAGATCGAGGCTGGTGTTCAGTTCACGATCGATGCGCTGCATTACGGAGAGTTCGTCGACGCGGTCTGCGAGAGCCTGATCAGTCATCCTGAACAAGCGGGCGTTCTGGACGGCGATTGCAGCCTGTGCGGAATAAGCCATCAGCAGTCGCTCATCATCAGGCGAAAAAGGCGTCTGGTCATTTTTGTTGATCACTTCGATCACGCCGATCATTTCATCCCGCACCTGCATAGGCACGACTAACAACCCGCGGGTTGTAAACCCCGTCTTTTGATCGGTCTTTTCGAACCAGTCCTTGCTGCTCTGGACATCGTTCTGGATGATTGGGCGCCCGGTATCGACACATTTTCCGACCAGCCCCGTACCTGAGGATAGCCTTGTTCCGACAAGCTCCTCGGCTCCGCCGACGACGACCGAAAAAATAAGGTCGCCGGTGTCCTCCTCAATCAAGAACAGTGACCCGGCTTCACAGTTGATCATCTGTACGGCCGATTCCAGGATGCGATTCAGCAGCGGATCGAGCTCTAATTCGAGCGTCAGGCTGCGGGCAACCTGGTTAAGGGTTTCCAGCTGGCGCGTACGCTCTTCAGATTCGGCGAGAAGTTGGGTTTTAGTAATAGCGCCGGCCGCCTGATCGGCAATAGATTGGATGATGGCGATTTGCTCATCCGTATATGAAATCGATGCATCGCGGCTTCCAAGGCAGAGTGCTCCTATCGTCCGCATGCCGGCATTCAGGGGGACGCCTAACCACGCATAAATATCTCTATGGGCCGGTATGACGGAGCGACGACGGCACTCACTATCGTAATCGTCCGAATAAATGGCTCGATTTCCGCGGATTACGATTTGCTCGAGACCCAGGCCTTTGGGGATAGGACGATTTTCCTGATCCGTGATTCGCTCTCCGTTGTCCAGGTAAAAAACATGGCTGAACGAATCCGTCAACGTCGTGTGGAGGGTAATTCGGAAGTGATTGACCGGAACGACCTGGCTTGTCTGGGCATAGATCAGTTCGAGAATGTCATCAAATTCCAGGGTGACATTGATGCCGTGCGCCACGCGGCCCAGCACGTTCATCTCGTGCACCCTGCGCTGAAGATCAACGACAATCTGTGCGCGTTCTACGGCAAGCCCGGATTGATCGCAAAGCGTATCGAGGTACGAAAGCTCGAGCAGGCCGTAAGGTTCTCCGGTCGCCCTTCCGGAGAGAGCAAGCCAGCCGAGGAGCTGCTTACTTCCGATCATCGGCACGAATAATTCTGCGCTGAGCAGGGCCAGCCGGGCGCGGTCTGAATGGAGCTTGGTAAGGATTGGTGTCCCATCGGTAAAAATTACAGGAGACTGTTCGCTCGCCAGATAGCTAACCAGCGGGCTGTCCGCTGTGAACCGCAGATCGGACTGCTGGAATCCGTCCACAGTGGAAACGGCACTGAACTGGTTGGTGAGTGGGTTGAGCAGGAAAACGTGCATCCGGCCTGGCCTGAGCGCCGGATAAATATAATCGTGCAGCAGGCTCAAAATGTCGTCGAGCTTACTGATTTGGGTGAGGTCCTGGCTGAAAGACTGGAGTTTTTCCTGATAAACGACCCGACCGCGGAAAAAGAGCGAATCGACGGATTGTTGAAGACGGTCGCGCAGTGGATTAAACAACGCAGCAACGATAAAAATCATCAATCCGACGAGTAGTGGGTTGTCCGCAGAAATGGCCTGTCCAATCAAAAGGTTGAGACCCCAGACGAGGAGGATATAAAAGGCGACCGATAGTACGGTCAATGCAGCATAGAGAACGGCGCGGCTGATCATATAGTCGGCGCTCGCGAAGCGGTAACGCAGCATGGAATACGCGGTCGCGAGCGGGAAAAACGCCAGTGGAAGCAGAAGTGTCGGTGAAAATGACATTTTCAGCCTGATTAGCCAACCGGCATACCAGATCCCTATTGGCAGGAGGGCCGCCATTGAGCCGATAAATAGCAGGCGCGATTGCTCCCGGATGACCGGGGATAGCGACACAAATCGATTGTAAATCGACTGTCCGACGAAAACGGCGATCGCTAACGCCAGAAATGCATAAGCAATTCCCCAACCGCTTGAATATTTGGCCGGCGACTGCAGGTCATAAAGAGAAGGCAGGTTGAAATATGCGAATACAGGTACAAAGAGCAGTGGAATCCAGGCGAGAATCGGGCTGCGCTCTACGAATGAAAACGGCTTCGGGAAGATGAAGGCAGTTGTCAATAAGCCTGCCCCTGAGAGAGCGAGAGAAAGAGACCAGATGTATGTGAGGCGGTTCGAAGTCCAGATATCGAACAGCGCAGCGAGCATGATCGCTGAAGAAGTAGTGAACAGGATAAACGCTTTACCCGCTGGTGTATCACGGCGCAGTCGATAAACCCACACACCAATCAATAAAAACACAATTCCAAGGCTGTATGGCACGTAAAATAGCGTGACCTGGTCGTTCAAAGTAAAAGTTTTCAAAACCACGTCTGTAGAACTGATCTTATTGGAGGTGAGATCGAGGGTTTCAAGCGAAACAGACCGGCCGGTTGAGTAGTCCTGTAAGACACTCTGCAGTTCGGATGGCCGGTTGATCGAATGCCCGTCAATTGAGAGGAGTTGAATATCAGGGGTGTTGAGACCGGCGTTAAATGCTGTCCAGTTTTCGTTACCCTCAAAGCCGGTCCCGCTGAACAGCAGCGTATTCTCAACAAAAGCACCGATGAAGGGGGTGCGGAACCAGCTGATGGCGAGGACCGGCACGATTAACAGGATCAAGACGGCGAGGGCCTGGTACGCTGCGATAAGCCAGATGAAGACCCGGTCAGAAAAGGCCTTGACCGCTGGTCGTTGGGAAATCGTCTGCGATTCGATCATGTGATCATTGTAGATCAGCCGTCGAGGGTTCGCAAGCGTGACTTAAGTTGGTGCATTAGACATGGCAAGTCTTAAAGACTTGCCATGTCTAATGAAAATTCTGGTTCGTACGAGAATTGCCGGGCTGCAGCACCATCATCCCACCGAAATCATGGAACCGGTTCCATTGTTTTTTGTTATCTTGAATGAGCTTATGGTTTGCTTCCCGGAAATAGTGTGGATCGTCCTGGATTTCACGCAGTGCACGCCGCGTCAGGCGGTCGGCAATTTTGTTTCGGCGGCGCGGCACCCACAGCCATTCGACCCATTCGAGACGTCGAGTCAATTGCATTGCCTGGCGGTACAACGGAACGACCCGCGAGGTACTGATCCTTGAAATACCCTGCATCTGCTCAATGACGACACGCGCATCCCCGACCACGCGGACCATCTCACGGCGTATCCCCAGATCGATAACGGCTTCAAGACCGTCGATCAAGGCGAGATATTCAGCAATGTTTGAGGTCGCATCTTTACCCCGCCCGATCACGCCATAACCCTGGCCGATCTGGACGTCCATCCGGAATAACGCCCACCCGATGCACATAAAGCCGGCGTGGCGCGTCTTCTTCGCACTGCGGAAAAGTCCGTCAAACATCAATTCGTACATATGCACTCCTATGTGTCTGCGTCACCGGTTGAAAATTGCGTAGGACTCGAATAAAAAAACTGGCGAGTGCACGGTGCAATCGCCAGTCAGGGGTTCAAAATACCACGCGTCCGTCGAACGCGCTTCGGGGTGATGATGCTTCGAGGGGGAAGTTCTTTTTCTGCGTCTCAAGGATGTAATAATCAATAATTTCCGAGATCTCTCCTTTATGTTATCACACCATGATATTTTTTGCCCGGGAATCACCAGGCAGGGTTGGCGCCTAAATTAAGCCCTGGAGGGTTAATTTCCGCTCAAAGCCTCTCGAAGCCGGGCGCGTTCCTTCAGGATCTCATCAATACCCTCCGGCCTGTAATCGAGCGATTGGTGTCTGAAATACGTATTGTAAAGCTCAGCATAGTGCCCACCGGCGCGCATCAGCGCATCGTGGTCACCTTCTTCAAGGATCTTACCGTGGTCCAATACAAGGATGCGGTCAGCCGCCTTGATCGTCGATAATCGATGAGCGATCATGATGCTCGTAGTCTCTTTCAAGATCAGGTCGAGCGCCTGTTGGATCTGCCACTCGGTAAACGGATCGACGCTGGCAGTGGCCTCGTCAAGGATGAAAATGGCCGGTTTTTGGACGAGAACGCGCAGCAGCGCAACAAGCTGCCGCTGCCCCATCGACAGTCGCCCACCGCGTTCACCGACCTCCGTTTCAAGCCCGTCCGGCAGCGTCTCCAGCCATTCCCCGTCTCCAATCTGGCGCGCAAGCCGAAACACCTCTTCGTCCGAAATGTCGGGCGCCGCATACTTGATATTCTCGGAAACAGTTCCAGAAAACAGGAACGGGACCTGCGATACGATCCCCAGTTTCCGGCGGTAGTTTTCCAGGGCAAAACTGCGTATGTCCTCACCGTCGATGGTCAGCGAGCCCTCCTGGAATTCGTAAAACCGTGCAATGAGCCGCGCAATCGACGACTTCCCCGAACCCGTGTGCCCGACCAGCGCGAGGCTTTCACCGGCAGGTATATGCAGATCGAATTTTTCCAGCACCTGTTCCTGTTCGGTATAGCGGAAACATAATCCCTCGAACCGGATCTCTCCTCTCAGCGACGGAGCGGTATATTCGCTGTGTTGAACGACGGACGATTCTGCATCCATCAAGGCAAAAACGCGTTCCGCAGCCGATAAACCGGATTGGATCTGCGTCCAGAAAGCGGACAGGTTCAGAACGGGGAACCAGAACCGGTCCAGGCTGAGCAGGAAGAGGTACCAGGCCCCGGCGGTGACAACGGCCGCCGCCGCCTGGAACCCGCCGACATATACGAGTACCGCTGTTCCAATGCCGTTAATAGCGTTCAATGCCGGAAAGATCGCCGCAAGGACGAGCCCGCGCCGGATGTTCGTATCATATGATTGCTGGTTGGACTCATCGAACTCTTTATAAATTTCTCTTTCCTGCCGAAAATTCTTCGCTATGGAAATACCGCTGATCGTTTCTTTAATCGCAGCATTCACATTACCCATCGCCCTGAAACCGCGCCGCGTCACCTTGCGCGCCAGGTTGCGGAAGCTGATGGCAACCCAAAAAACGATCGGGAGAAAGACGAACAGCAACAGCGACAGCCGCCACTCTGTATAAATCAGGAAACCAGCAAGGAAAACGGTCTGGATCAATTGGGAAATCAATTCGGTGACCAGGATGACGACCTGCGCAAATTCCTGCGTATCCGAAGTAATCCGCGAGACGATCCGGCCGGAGGAATATTCATCAAAGAAAGACAGGTCGTGGCCTGCAGAAGCTTCGAAACTATCCGTGCGCAGGGTCATCACCATATCCCCAACCGCGCGCGAAGTCAGCCGCCTGCGGACCCAATTCGCACCCCAGATGATGAACCCGGTCAGCAGCACCGCGCCAGTTATCAGGCTGATGGCGCTCATGTCGAGATCGTCACCCAGCAGGTCCACCGCCCGCCCAACGAGGATCGGCGCTGCAGCGCTCGCCAGTGATACCAGCACCAACGCGATGCCGATGACGACAATCTGGCGCATATACGGCAGGAAGTATGCACCTATCCGGCGAACCAGTTCCCGGTCATCGTATTGCCGGTCATAGCCTTCGTTATCAAGTCCTGAGAAAAAGCCCATAGTATTTTATGCAGGTTGGTTTGCAGGGTGCTGAGAACAGCATATCCGCACCCTGCACTTTGCATTTTCTTACTCCGTAAAAATTCTCCGATATGCTTCTGAAGTTTCTAAAAGTTCGTCATGCGTGCCGACGGCAACGATACGGCCTTTGCGCAATACGATGATCAGATCTGCCCAACGAATTTGTGAGAGGCGATGCGTAATGATAAAAGTTGTGCGGCCTTGGGAAGCAGCATAGATTGCCCGCTGGATCTTATCCTCGGTTGCGCTATCGATCGCGCTTGTTGAATCATCGAGGATGAGGATACGCGGATCCGTGAGGAAAGCGCGTGCAAGCGCCAACCGCTGTCGCTGACCACCGGAGAGCGTTACACCGCGCTCGCCGACGATGGTGTCGTAGCCGTCTTTGAAACCATCGATAAATTCATCCGCCTGGGCAGCCCCGGCAAACTCCTGAATCTGCACTCGATCTGCATCAGGCTTTCCGAAAGCAATGTTTTCTGCAACCGACCTTGAAAAAAGGAAAATATCTTGCTCGATGATCGAAATGTTCTGGCGCAAAGTCTCCAGGTTCCAATCACGAACGTCCACTCCATCGATTAATACAGTTCCGCGCGAGACATCGTATGTGCGGTTGATTAGACGAGCAAGCGACGTTTTCCCGCTGCCCGTCTGTCCGACGATAGCCACAGTCTGTCCAGGTTTTACGCTGAACGATATTGACTGCAGCGCGGGATCGTGGTCTTCGTGTGTATCAATGTAGCTGAACGTCACGTTTTTGAATTCAACCTCGCCGCGCATCGGACCGTTGAAACCGGCTGCATTCTGGTCCAGCTCGGTCTCCCTGTTGATTAATTCCAGAATGCGGCGGGCACCGGCAAGACCCGAGGAAACTTGCGAATAAGAAAAAAGTGAGACGAAGGTCGGGAAGCCGAAGAGCTGCAGGAGGCCGAAATAGGCCACAACATCGCCAAGATTGACGGCGCCGTCACGGTAGAGCAGGAACGCATGGAACAGCCCAACCGCCTGGATCGTCAGCATCAGTAAGAGCGGCAGGAACCTGGCCTCGATATCCCCTTGCTTTACAAACGCATCACGCACATCCCGGGCATTTCCGGAAAAAAGTGTGATCTCCTCCTCTTCCCGAGCCGCCCCCTTGACAGTTTCAATGCCGTCGAGAGCTTCCGCAAGGCGCGTATTCAAACGGCCAAAAGACGTCCGGACGAGAGTCGTCACCGGTCTGAGCTCCACCAGGTACTGCCACAGGAGTAAGACGTAGCCGATTATGAACACGATCGGCGAAATCACCAGGGCCGGGTGGTAGCTCGGAGCGAAAATCGCCGGCATCAGGAGAAACATCGCAGAACCGATCACCAGGTTTATCCCTGGGTTGAGCATCAGGTTGACCTCGCGGACATCGTTCGTCGCCCGCGCCATGGTGTCGCCCACTGGCTGGAGGTTGTGAAAGGTCATGCTCTTGCCCAGTAAACTGACGTATAGTTCGTCCCGGATGTCGCGTTCGAGGCGCTGCCCAATCACTTCTGCGGAATAGTTGCGCCCGAACTGGAGGACGCTGCGCGTCACCTGGGAAATCACGATCGCCAGCGCGATCGGGAGCAGTACCGAAGTGTCGGGTGGTTCTTGCACGATGCCTTCAAAGGCCTGGCCGATATAGACGGGCACCAGGGCAGCTAGCGCGGCGTTACCCAGAGCGCCGAAGAACAACACGACGACATACGGCCAGCTACGAGCAACATGCGATAAAACCCACCTGAGTGGGCCGCTGCGGTCGGAGCTGAAACGCTCCGGAAGGGTAAATTCAGCACTCTGCGTAATAGTAGCCATTATGTTTACGTTCCATCAGGAAACGACAACCGGTCCGAGATTTCAAATGGACCGTGCTTTTCCAGAGTTTTCGGATCAATTTCGTTCATAGACTCGGCCTTCGGGTCGACCATCCGCCAGCGTCCATCACGGTGAAAAAGCGGGATAAGACGGCCTTCAGCCGCGAAGAAAGCCCGCATCCGGGATGATTGCACCTGAAACGACTCCAGTTCCTCCGGACGAGCGGCGAAGACGCTCTCGTAGGTCTTCAAAAATTCCTCCCGGTATGCCGGCTGCACACGATCCAGGTTGCTCAAAACCCAACAACGGTCCTCATATTTCCAGTAATAAGATAGGCCCAGGAAGCGGCCTCCTGAGTCGAAATAAGGGAAGAACGGGAACGCCCTGCAAACCAGCGAACGGTATTCGCGCTCACAGCGTTCGGCCCCCAGGCATTCGATCAGGACGAGGTCGGACCCGGCTTCCTGCACCAGGCGTGCCCTGTCGATCTTATTTTCAGGCTCCCACAGATGCCAGAGTCCGGTATTGGCTTGTAGAAAAACCCACTCCGCCGGGTACGCAGCGGGGATGCTGTGCCGAGTGTCGCAACAAACCGGTATCCCGCCGTTATATGGCGCGCACCTGGCGCCGCAGTCCAGGTCAAGGATCGGTGTGTCGAAACCGGCATACAGATGAGCGAATTCAAGTTCTTCTGGCACGATTTCGAATCATACCACAGAACGAATTAGATGATTATCTAATCTTCGTGAATTTCTGCGGTTATTCAGGGCCTGGCAGATTTCAACCTGCCCCACAGTGCCGCCTTCTCGGATACACGCAGGGCGGCCGGGAGGGTCCTTTTGAATATTGCCTCGACAAGACCTTAAAAGCTTCCCCGGTATCGAGGGTCACGCGCTACGACTGGACTTAAAAAACCATGAGAGACGCGATCCCCGGGTTGACATCTCTTAAAAGAGGCGTATAATTAGTTTCGTATATTTCGGAAAAGACCGAAATAACCGAAAAGACTATGGAACTGACACCTGCCACGAAAGAATTTATTACCCACTGGGGTGAAATGGGCTCACGCTGGGGCATCAACCGCACGATCGCCCAGATCCACGCCCTGCTTTTCATCTCTGAAGACCCGATGACGGCTGATGAAATCAGCGACACCCTGTCGGTCGCTCGCTCAACCGTGAGCACCGGCCTTCATGAACTCCAGAGCTGGGACCTCGTCCGCGTCATACACGTCCTCGGCGACCGGCGCGACCATTTCGAAACCCGCAGCGACGTCTGGGAGATGTTCAGCCTGGTGTTGAAAGAACGCCGTCGCCGGGAAATGGACCCCACCCTCACAACCCTTCGTGAGATCATGGCCGAACTGCGTTTGAGCGATTCTGAAGATGCGCACACCCGGGAGAAACTCAAGGAATTGCTGGATTTCTTCGAAACAATGATGACCCTCTACCAGCAACTCCAGGAAATGCCGTTATCAACGATAAAAAACATTGCAAAGATGGGCAACCTGGCCGGCAAACTCATCGGCATGATGCCGGGTTCTCACTAACTACCAAACAAAAAGAATGACTACTTCTATTTCCGCCCCAATCCAAGACCGGCTACAAGAGGTCGAGTTGCATATGCGCGCTCAAGCCAAAGACGCGCACCCCGATCTTGCGGCAGCGCTCCAGCATCTGATCGATGCAGGCGGCAAGCGCGTGCGCCCAACTATCACCATCCTCACCGGCGAACTGCTCAATGCAGCTCCCGATAAGCTCCTGGACCTCGCTGCTGCAGTCGAAATGCTGCATACGGCCACGCTGGTCCACGACGATCTTATAGACGGTGCACTCCTCCGGCGCGGCATGCCGACCATCAACGCCAACTGGACTCCCGCCGCCACGGTGCTGACAGGCGATTTCATATTCGCGCGGGCTGCAAAACTGGCCGCGGCCACTGGATCAGTAGAAGTCATGGACATGTTCGCCGAAGCGCTGACCATTATCGTCGACGGCGAGATCAACCAGCAGTTCATCAGTAAAGGTCTCGCAAACCGCGATGATTATTACCGCAGGATCTATGCTAAAACGGCTTCGCTCTTTGAACTCGCCTCAGGTGCTTCCGCCTTGCTGGCAGATGACGAGACAGACGAAGAACGTGAAGCAGCCCGCCTGTTCGGATACGAATTGGGCATGGCCTTCCAGATCATGGACGACGTCCTCGATTTCACTGCAGCGCAGAAAAAACTCGGTAAACCGGTCGGCAACGATCTGCGAAACGGCCTGATCACACTCCCGGCAATTTACTATTACGAAGCGAATCCCGCTGATGAAGACATGGACTCGGTCATCCGGCGGAACGGTCACAGCCGGGACCAGCTTGACAGGCTCGTTAACAATATTCGCAAGAGCGACTCCATCAGCCAGGCGATCGATGAAGCCGAAGCATTTGTTAACCGCGCCCTGATGCACCTGGACAAACTGCCAGCCAGACCACAACGCGAAGCGCTTGAGGACCTTTCTCGCTACATCATCACGCGCGATCTCTAAAAGGCCGGCATGCCCGCACGCTGGCCCTTCCAGGTACTCGGTGACCCAAACCGTCCACCTTTGATTTTCCTGCACGGGTTCCTCGGCAGCCGGCATGATTGGCTGCCTGTGGCCCGTGCTTTCGATTCCGATCACTTTTGCATCCTGCCAGACCTGCCCGGTCACGGCCGAGACAACCCGATCCGGTCCACTCGACCGCTAACATTCAAAAGTCTCGTTGAAGACCTCGCCTCGCTCATTTCCAGTCTGCAGATTCCTCGACCCGTGCTCATCGGGTATTCGCTGGGCGGGCGTGCTGCCTTGAATTACGCCTGTGAATATCCGGAGAGGCTGCAAGGGCTCGTGCTCGAATCGACATCGCCGGGACTCCCTTCTGAAACAGCCCGTGATGAGCGCGCGCGGTTGGATGACGCCCGCGCCCTCTCGATCCTTAACGATGGCCTTCCAGCCTTTCTTCAAGCCTGGTACAGCGCGGGTTTATGGTCCTCCCTGGCAAATTACCCGGATAAGCGCGCGGGCCTCATTCAAGAACGTCTTTCAGGCCACCCGGAGAGCCTTGCACGTGTGGTCGCGGAGCTTTCGCCGGGTCGCATGCCCTCGCTCTGGAAGCATCTCCCCCACCTGCAACTTCCAACATTTCTCCTGACCGGAGCATTGGACCAGAAATACAACGAGATCACCCGGAACGCCTGTGCGCGAATCCCGGACTGTCGGCTTACCGTCATCGAAAATGCCGGCCACAACATCCACCTCGAACGCCCGGAGGCTTTTATCGCAGAACTCAAACGGTTCCTATCAGAAATTGCTTTCTAATTTTCTTTTTTTCCAGGACCTTCCCTGCCTGAATGTATAATCAAGGGATAAAGCGGAGGTCAGAATGCTCACATTGCAAATTAATTTGGAAGAACACCTCCTCGTTTGAGTAAATCGATGCAATATTTTGAGATCGCCGTCAACGTCCCCAGAATCAGCGGTGTATTTCATTATCATGCCACGCCGGAGCTCAGCGAGCGGCTTGTGCCAGGCCATCTCGTCACGGTCCCATTCGGCTCGCAGACGGTCCAGGGCGTTGTACTGCGCGCTGTCGAAACGCCGGAAGTGTCTGAAACGCGTCCGATCGGCGAACTCTTGGACGACCAGGCCGCATTGACCCTGTCCCAGATCCTTTTTGCAGAGCACCTGGCCGCTGAAACTCTTTCCCCACTGGCATCCGTGGTCTCCCTGATGCTCCCCCCGGGACTTGCCCAACAGGCCGATACCGAATTTACCGCCCAGCCGCTGCCTGCACGTGACCTTCCAGCTGCAAAGATGACCAGATTACAGCAACAGCTCCTCACTTTGCTGCAGCGGCGAGGGACGCTGCGCGGCCGCCAGATCGATCGTGCGATCCCGCGAACTAACTGGCGGGCGGCCGCGCGCAGCATGGTCCAGCGCGGCATTTTGTCCGCCAGGCCGGTGCTGCCCCCGCCGCGTGTCCGCCCAAAATTTATCCGCACAGCGCAACTAGCCGTCCGTCCGGAAAAGGCCGAAGCAGCAATGGCAGGATTGGGGTCCACACCGGCGACACTGGAACGCCGTTCACGCATACTGCGCTTCCTGGTTCAGGAAGGGGTACCTGTCAGTGTCTCATGGGTCTATGCACATTCAGGCGGAAACCTCTCCGATCTGCAGTTGCTGGCGGAAAAAGACCTCGTCGAATTGCGCGAAACAGAGATCTTTCGCGACCCACTGGAAGGGATTGAAGTCGCTGAAGCGCGAAAACAGCCCGAACTAACGCCCGACCAGAAAGCCGTCTGGGAGCCGATCGCGGCTGCGATCGAGAGCGGCGCAGGCGAACCATTCCTGCTGCACGGGATCACCGGCTCCGGAAAGACCGAAATTTACCTCCACGCGGTCGAAAGAACGCTCCAGGCCGGCAAACAAGCCCTCGTCCTTGTGCCGGAGATCGCGCTCACCCCACAGACAGTCCGGCGTTTCATGGCTCGCTTTCCAGGGCAGGTCGGACTGGTCCATTCGCGCCTTTCTCCAGGAGAGCTCTACGATACATGGCGCCGGACTCGCAGCGGCGATCTGGCGGTCATCATCGGGCCGCGCAGCGCCCTCTTCTCTCCACTCCCTGCGATCGGGCTGATTGTATTGGACGAGAGTCATGATCATTCGTATTACCAGAGCGAGCCGCCTTTTTATCACGCACGAGAGGCAGCAGTCGCCTATGCCCGGTTGCTGGGCGCAACATGCATTCTCGGCTCCGCAACGCCTTCAGTCGAAAGCCGTTACGAAGGAGATGCCGGTGCCTGGCATCTATTGAAGCTGCGGAAACGCATCCTGACGGGTGGCAGCGCCGGTACGGGTGAGCTCCCGCCGGTGACGACCGTCGATATGCGTGAGGAATTGAAGCGCGGCAACCGGTCGATTTTCAGCGCCGCCCTGCAGACGGCGCTCGCGGAGACCCTGACGCGAAACGAACAGGCGATTCTCTTCCTCAACCGGCGCGGGACCGGCACATACGTCTTTTGCCGAAACTGCGGACATTCGCTTCGCTGCCCGCGCTGCGATGAAGTCTCTCTTACTTACCACCGCGCCGGTGAAGCATTGATGTGCCACCGCTGTGGGTATAAGCGCAACATGCCTGAGAAATGCCCGGTCTGCAAGAGCACGGCGATCCGGCATTACGGGATGGGAACTGAAAGGGTCGAGGAGGAAGTCCGTGCGCTTTTTCCGCAGGTGCGCACGCTGCGTTGGGATTGGGAGACCACGCGGAAGAAGGGGGCGCACGACCTGATCCTGACGCATTTTTCCAACCACCAGGCCGATATCCTGATCGGCACGCAGATGCTGGCGAAAGGACTGGATCTGCCGCTCGTCACCCTCGTCGGCATCGTGCTGGCGGACGTCGGGCTGCACCTTCCGGATTTTCGCGCCGGAGAACGCGTCTTTCAAACGCTCACGCAGGTTGCCGGTCGGGCAGGCCGCAGCGCGCGCGGCGGCAGGGTCGTTTTACAGACCTTCGATCCGGACCACTACGTGCTTCGAGCGGTCGAGAACCATGATTACGAAAACTTCTACAACAAGGAACTGGGGTATCGAAAAGAAATTGGCTACCCGCCGTTCAGCAAATTGGTCCGACTTGAATACCGGGCCAACGAATCCGGGCGCGCGGAAGGCACGGCGACAGCACTGGCCGAACATCTGAAAGCCCTCGCAAAGCGCCAGGTACACAAACAGACGGAAATAATCGGACCGGCGCCGTGCTTTTATTCGAGGTTGGACCGGCGCTACCGCTGGCAGATCATCCTGCGCGGTCCGGAACCGGCTCGACTTTTAACCGGCTTGCAGTTGAAAGACTGGCGGGTCGAAGCCAATCCGCAATCATTGCTATAATTAATTTTCGAGCTGGGCCGGGTGTTGCTATCCGGTTTTACAGCACGTCAAAAACCGCCAGGAGCAGGAGGAAAATATGGAAAGCATCCGTCGCGGATTCGGTTTTTTCAAACAGGCATGGCAAATGGCTTTTGCAGATCGTGATCTGATCAAACCGACGATGTATGCATTAATCGTCGGTCTGGTCGTTTCGGTGATCGGTCTTATCCCGATCGTTCTGGTTGCCATCTTCTTCGGAGACACACAAATCGGCAACATTTTGA
>JBFGQG010000011.1:0-18144 GCA_041564295.1 Anaerolineales bacterium
CCGCCGCACACGATAAATACGACCGGTGACAACCCCTCCAGCACCGGCGATCGTCCGTAACCTGCCGCTAATGCCGCGCCGCATGCTGGTTCGACGAGCACACGGTGGTCTGATGCAAAAGCCAGGCAGGCATCGACTGCTTCCCGATCAGAGACGACCAATGGTGTGACTTTGTGATTCTGCGCAGCCAGCAGCACCTGCTTGCATACAGTGCGCGCACCCAGCGTGGAGGCGATCGACCGGATCGCATCAAGCGTTACCAGTTCCCCTGCAGCCATCGATCGAGCAAATGAGTCGGTCCCCTGCGTCTCAACGGCCACAACCGGCACGTCCCCCCAGCCGACCTCGTCCATCCCTTGAAGGATACCTGAGAGCAGCCCACCTCCACCTACAGAAACGACGATCACCCCCGGACGCAATCCTGTTGAAAACATCTCATGGATCAGCGTGCTGTGTCCACGCCAGATCTCGGGATCGTCGAACGGATGGACGTACACGCTGTACGTCCTTTCAGCCAGGTCGACGGCATATATATGTGCATCGTCCCAGGAATCACCATGAACTTCGAGTGAGGCACCTTCACGCAGAATTAGACTCCGAGCCCGCTCAGAGGTCCTCTCCGGCACGACGATCGTCACAGCCATACCTAATTTACGCCCGGCATAAGCTACAGCCAGACCGGCGTTGCCGCCGGATGAACACACGACGTTTCGATAACCCTGTTCATACGCTGCTGTGCAGGCTGCACCCATCCCGCGCGCCTTAAAAGACCCGACCGGTTGGAAGGCCTCCATTTTCAAATATACCGGCACTCCGAGGACCTGCTTCAATGCAGCCGACTCCCAAAGCGGGGTGACCGTATGGATCATCGTCAAATGTAAACCTCACGTTTGCGTAAGTTTCGCGCCCTGCGTACGATCGCAAACACGGTAATCAACGACCAGACGAGATTTACCCCCACAGAAGGGTACGCCCGGTAATAGACAGCGTTGACGATCAAGAAAATACCGCCCAGGAGGTTCAATACCTGGTACCTGTATGTCTCACCTGCCAGCTTGCCCGTCGAAAAAAGGAAATACGCCAGCAAATACAATACAGCACCAAGCCAGCCAAGACCATCGACAACAAGGATTACCGGATCAACGCCATTCATCAGTTCTGCTCTCCATTTTCGGCGCTTTCAGCCGTTATTTCTTCCGGCTCAACATGTACCGTCACACGGTGAATTTCCGGGAATTTGTTCAGCAATTCGCGCTCAATAGCCTCAGATAAATTATGCGCTTCAGCAAGCGAGGAGGATGCCGGTGCCGTCACAGCCGCAGATACACCCACACGCTGCCCAAGGCGATATGTCTGGAATTCGCGCAGCTGCTTTTCACCCGTGCGTTTGAGGATGATTTCATGTATTTCTCTCTGCAGTTCCGGCGTCGTATCCAGTTCAGGATACAGCACCTTGTTCGGAATCGGTTCGAGATGTGCGATCAGCCGGAAGGGTCGCGATGCCTGAGCTGCTACCCGGGATTCGAAATCGTCGGCAAGCGCATGCGCTTCACCCAGTGTGATATCCGAGCGCATTTCCAGGTGCAGTTCAACCGAGTACGACCCGTCGTCCTCCGCGTGAACGTGCAAATCGTGGAACGAAAGGCCCATCCCATCGGCGATCTGGCGCAGATCATAACGGATGCGCTCCATCATGCTGGACCGGTCTTTCGCCGGCTCGATGTGCACCATTGCCTCGGCAACCTCCGGCAAATCTTCGCGCAGCCGGCGTTCCACTTCAGAAGCAATTGCGTGTGCCATCTCCGTAGACATGCCCGGGTTGACCTTCACATGCAGGTCCACAAAACCTGCACCCGGGCTGCCCCTGGAGCGGATATGGTGAACAAAAACGACGCCCGGAACGGACAATGCGATGCGTTCGATCTTTTTCGGGTCGGTGACGATGTGGTCTGAAAGCGTAGAGGCCGCGCTGCGCAGAATATCATATGCGGCGCGCAGGATCATCACGACCACACCGGCTGCGATAACGAGGTCCAGCCACGCCCAACCCATTTGCACGCCGACCATGCCGGCCACAACGGACAACGTGACGTACAGGTCCGTCCGTGTGTGAGAGGCATCGGCAAGCAGCACATCGGATTTCAGTTTCTTGCCTGCACGGTGCTCCAGCGCGTAAACTGCCAGGTTGACCGGAAAAGTCAATGCGATCAACCAGAAAGTCAACTGTGTGAGTTCTGGGACGTCGCCGCTCAATAACCGCCCTACGATCGCCTCGGATACCTCGAAAGCCGCAACGAGCAGCATCCCACCGATCGCGAGCGAACCCATCGTTTCGTAACGGGAATAGCCATAAGGATGCGACCTGTCTGCCGGGCGCTCCGCCAGGCGAATCGCGGCAAGGCCGATAAGGTTCGAAGATGAATCGACGAGGGAATGGAAGCCGTCCGCAACGACCGCCAACGCGCCGGTAACAAGGCCGAGTGCGATCTTGAGAACCGTCACGAGGATGTTGGCAACCAGGACGGATAAAAGAACGCGCCGGACCGGCGCGTATTTTTGCTTCAAATCGTGTTGCGTTGCAAATGACATCGTTTTGCGTAAAGTTTAAGGGCCTGACGGCGTTTGAGACGGCGTCACAGTTGGCACAAAACCGGTCGTCGGTGTGGGTGTGACCGGAGGTGTCGGTGTTGAGGTCGGCGGGACAGGCGTCTCAGTCGGCGTCGGTGTCGGGGTCTCTGTCGGTGTCTCGGTCGGTGTGGGCGTCGGCGTAGGCGTCGGGATCTCAATGATCACACGGAGGCGCTTCTCCGCAAAACCGCCCTCCTTGCCCCTGACGAAAATTCGCAATGTGACCGGCCCAGGTGGGAAAAGCGGGTCAAGAACCCATTCGCCTGCAGGTTCCGGATCCGGGAATGCCCGGTTTTTCTTAGCGATTTCTGTCCAGTTCTTCGGGTCGTCCCCTTCTCCCCACTGGACGGAAAAATCTTCGATCCCATCAGGCGAGTTGACCTGCACGACGATTTCCACAGTCGTCGTCATTACCTTGTAGCCTTCGGTCGGGAAAGAAAACCAGATCGTCGGCTGCGGGTCGGTGTCGTTGCACGCGCGCCGCGGCACAAACCGAAACGGAGCTTTGAAACCGGCGCCCTCAGCCCAATTTCTGCCCTGATCCGTCTGCCTGATCCAGCGCCTGGCCCACACGTCGGTCGTATTGATCAGGAGCCGCTCTTCAGCGTTCTCTGAACAGAACGGCGAAGCCTCCAGATCGGTCCATGTGTCGATAAGTACGAGCTTCCAGAGGTCGTCCGTTGCCGGCCTGGGGAGCTGGTCGACCGCAAAAAATTCGCTGCGCTGACCGGGGCACCACTGCGAAGGCTCAGCACCGGAAATCGTACAGATCACTTTTTCCGTGATTCCGGCCGGGCGCGGGAATGGACCAGGATTGCCCTGCGATAAGCGGTCGGTCGCAAACTGGATGAATTCTGCGAAGATCGGTGCTGCCCCGGTGAGACCGCTGGTGTTGATCATCGGCGTGTTATCAGCGTTGCCCACCCAGACTCCCACAACGATGTCGTTGGTAAAACCGATCGTTAAATTGTCGCGGAAATCATTGGTTGTGCCGGTCTTGGCTGCTACCTGGAACGGGAAGTTCAGCACGGAATTCGGCCCAAAAGCAGGAGTCCGGGCCACGTTGTCTGAGAGGATATTGGAAATCAGGAATGCGTGTTCGGTGCGGATGACTTGATCACCGGAAGGTGGGTTGTATTCAAAAATAACGTTGCCGTTAATATCTTCAATTTTAGTGATGGAGACCGGCGGGATGCGCCGCCCGCTGTTCGCCATGACCTGGTAGGTCCCCGCCAACTCGATCAGAGGAACCTCGCCGCCGCCGAGGGTCAGCGAAAGACCGTAATCGTTGCGTGTGAGAGAGGTGATGCCCATCCGCTGGGCGATGCCGACCAGCCCGTCGAGTTCTCCCGTATTCGGGTTATCGTAGACCCCGACGAATTCCAGCGCTTTGACTGCCGGGATGTTATAGGAATTGGCAAGCGCAGATCGCAAAGTCACCGGACCATGAAAACGCTCGTCGTAATTGACCGGGATGTATGGCGGACGCGGATCGTTTGGATCGCCTGACGGGGGAAATTCCGATTGCACGTCCCAGATTAAGGTAGAAGGCGTCCAGCCTTTTTCAAAGGCTGCTATATAAGTCAGGGGCTTGATCGAAGAGCCGGGCTGCCTGGGCGCCAGTGTCATATTGACCTGGCCGTCGATTTCCTCATTGTAAAAATCAGCGGATCCGACCATCGCCATAATTTCACCGGTCGCCGGGTCAATGGCGATCAGGGCGCCACTGCCCGCGTTGCGGTCCGCCAGGTTGGCGATCTGCGCGGAAACGATTTCCTGGGCTTTATCCTGCAGAACTGGATCGAGCGTCGTATGAATGATGAAGCCGGTGCGGTAGATCGTCTGCGCGTCGACCAGTTTTTCGAGTTCACTGCGGATGTAAGTCACCCAATGAGGATAACGCAGCTGGATCGTGGGCGGTTCGAATGGGTAAGCCAGGATTTCACTGTATGCACGTGCGGCAGCTTCCGTCTCCACGCAGACGGGCTGGTTGGAAGAGCCCACCGGGATGCAGTTCCCTTCGAAGCTCGCTTCGACCATCAGGATCAGTACATCCTGCAACCGCCGGACGACTGCATCGGGATTTGTATAGATGTCGTAGACGGCCGGCGCCTGCGGTAAACCGGCGAGAAACGCCGCCTGGCCCATCGTTAACGACCGCGCGTGCACGCCGAAGTAGGTCTGTGAGGCAGCCTCGATACCGTACGAAAGATTCCCGTAGTTGATCTCGTTGAGATAGAGTTCGAGGATTTCTTCTTTTGAATAATTATCGGTAATGGCGATGGCCAGGAGCGCTTCCCGGACTTTACGCATATAGGTTCGTTCGTACCGTTCGGAATCATCAAAAAACAACATTCGGGCGAGCTGCTGGGTGATCGTGGAAGCGCCGGAAACGGTCTCACCACTCTGCCAGTTCTGGTAGAACGCGCGCAGGATCGCCCAGGCGTCAAACCCGGGATGAGAAAAATACGCCCGGTCTTCTGTAGCGATCGTAGCAGCGATCAGGAACGGGGAAATGTCGTTGAGCTTGACGTATGTCCGCCTTCCTGCATTGGGATCGATGATCTCATAAAGCACGTTGCCGTTGCGGTCAAGGATCGTGCTGGTTTCAAATTGTGAGGCGCGGTTGCGCAGATCATTAACCCGCGGTAGAGTGCGTTCGATCCTGTAATATTGGAAAACTGCGTAGGATGAGAAACCGAGAAAAATAAGGACGCCCAGGAAAAAAACCGTTAAGAAACTGCGCAGCAGGCAGCCCCACGTCCTTTGCCACCCTGAGGGGCCGTTATTTACAGGTTCTGCAGCCTTTTCGGGCGGCCTGTAGACAGGCCTGGAAGGTGGTGTGTACGCCGACGGAGAAACGCGCGTCCCCTCCCGGTCGTCCTGAGAGACGCGCTTGGGGAGTGCCATGCCTTGCGCATCGACCTGCGGCGGCCTTCTCGTAGGAGTGTCGCCGAGCATGGGTGGAGGAGGGGTTTCAGACCTGCGGTCGGGGCGCGATTCGGTTCGCCGTGTGGGTTGAAGCGGCTTTGAAGGCTCTTCAGTCCCAGGGACAGGTTTCTCTGGTTCCTGCTCCGGTTCCGGCTCAATAAAGGTCGTATCCGGTAGCTCCGGATGTTCCGGCGCAACGCCCTCCCCGATCGGAATCGCATCCGGGTCCTTTAAGCCACCCTCCCCCCACGATAAACCGAGAAGCTGTGTCGCAGCTTCGTCCGGAGGAGCTTCTTCTTCTTCAACTTCCTCCGTTTCAGAACCCTTCCGCAATTCCCGGATTTCTTCGGGCGGATCGGACTCCTGGGTGTCTGCTTCGAGCAACCGGCGCAACCTTTCGCTCAGATCCTCCTCGTAAGGGTCCTCAGACGGTGGAAAATTCTTATCAGTCATAGAAAAAAACCATCATATCGTTTACGTAAACAGCAGGAAAACATCTCACGATCTGCTCCGGACCTGCCGGAATCAACGTGAATAGTTCCGGCTTCCAGTCATGAACCGTTTTCTACTGGATTAGACGCTATTAATACGGTCCAGGTTCCAGTCATGACCGTCTCTTCCGCCTGGTTGATGACGGAGAGCTTGATACTGATCGCGCCGCCTCCTAGCCTGCGGAGGGCTTTTGTGTCCTGGATAGACAGGAGGGCATGGATCGTATCACCGATGAAAACAGGCCTGGAGAATTTCCATTCGCTGATCTCGCGGAAGGCGATGATCGTACCTTCCATAAATCCGGTCTGGACTGCCAGTCCTGAGACGATGGAAAGCACGAGCAGGCCGTGCGCGATCCGCTGCTCAAACGGAGTGGATTTCGCAAATTCTGCGTCAGTGTGGATTTGATTGTAATCGCCGGAAACCCCGGCAAAAGCAACAATATCACTTTCCGTCACAGTGCGCGAGGCCGTCACAATTTCCTGGCCGACCTTAAATTCCTCGAAATACATACCCCTCCGAACCGGATTAAACGTCATTCTTCACTCCTTCTCTACCTTCAGGGGTGTACAACATGATTTTTTGATCGGACCGGATGACCTTATCAAGCGCCGCTTGAGCACTGATAAGCATATCTTTTGCTTCTCCAGTTTGTTTCGTGTTCAGCGCGATGCCAATGTGAACTTGCATCAAGATAGAATCGCCATTAATTTCAAATGGTTCTTCAAGCGCTTTCAATAATCTTTCCCCGACGATAAATGAGTCGTTCTGTTCTGTTATTTCATATAACATAATTGCATACTCGTTTTCTCGGAGCCTGGTGCTGCTGTCAGCAGATCGGGTTCGGCGCAATATTCGTTTACCGATCTCGGTTGCGAGCTTCTCTGTCGGTTGTCCTGGCATTTGTGCGAGTTTTTCCGGGTTCACTGGCACAATCGAGATCACGTAGACCGGGAAAAGGTGTCTTGTGCGACTCCTTGAACGCATCAAATTAAAAGAAAGACGCTCGAGGAAGGATTCTAACTCGATCAGCATGCTTCCGTAAGGAGGGATTGTGCGAATGCCGTCGCTCTGCAATCGAACGACAAGACCAACAAGTTGGCGTAAATCTACCGGTTTCAGCAAAACGAAATCCGCCTGGTTGAACAGCTCTTCAGCGACGCGTGAGTGTCCCGATATGACAATTACCGGGACATCTTTATATCGTTCTTCTGACCTGATCAGCGCCAGAAGTTCGGGCCCTGCGACCTCGTTTCCCAATTGTAAATCAAGCAAGACAAGGCTGGGTGCATCCTGGCGTAATCGTTCCAGGGCATGTTCCTTATCTCTGATAGTTTCTGAAGAAAAACCGATAAGGCCTAGTGCATGATTATAAAGTTCAGCGATGTCAACATCGTCTTCGATTATAAGAGCATGTCTTTCTGCCATGATAGGATCCGTCCCTCCTTTCTTCAGATAATTCGATTGTAGCACAACCGACCTCAAACAGTTGTGGAAAACATTTTTGCCAAACTCGCAGTACAATTGGGTCTATGCGCGAATGGCGTCTTCATCGTGACCGGCTACCGTCATTAATCCTGGCAGCTGATGCGCGTTTCTGTATTCCGAACTACGTCGACGACCAAATTTGGGAGCTGAATCTTTCAAGCGGCGAACCCGCAGCACTTTCATTGCGGACCACATACGGGCTGCGCGTCCGGAGCATGCGGATGTATCCGAAATTCATCGAAGGAGACGATAACGTATCCGATCCTGGCGAATTCGCTGAACCGCCCGCATTCAGAAAATTTTTCCCAAATTATGCGCTGATCACGTGCTCCCCATTCCCCGGACTTGACGCGGTATTCGAATACTGGGTTGCTCGATCATATAAAATCGGTGGACGCATCCGACTTTTCAATACCGGTGTCACACCCCGGTCTTTACGGTTTGAGTGGACAGCCTCTATGGTTACAGCTGAAGAGGAAGACGAAAGACTGAAACCTCAGCTTATGGAAGGCGTCTACGTCCTTACCGGGAAGGCCGCGAACCTTGTCCCCGTCATTTTCTTCTCAGGCGGCACAGAAGCCAAGTCCAGCCCATCTACTGCGCTGACCATCTCCCTCGACCTCCTCCCCGGCCTCAGCAAGACGTATTACTGGGGGCATGCCGCCACGCCGGGACTCGAGCGTTCGTTCCAGTTTGCACGTAATTTTGCGTCACACCATTGGGATGAAGAGATTGGACGCATAGAAATGGTCAACCAGTCCGCACTGCAAATTGAAACTGGCAACACAGACTGGGACACTGCATTCACCCTCGGGCAAAACGTTGCAAAAAGCCTTATCCACGGCCCAACGGAGTTTTTGCCGCACCCCTCTTTCGTCCACACACGTTTACCCGACCAGGGGTACTCCCTACGGGGCGACGGGCGCGATTACGATCATCTCTGGAACGGACAGAACGTGCTCGAAACCTGGCACCTCTGCAGCCAGCTACTCCCTTCAGACCCTGAGACGGCCCAAAAGCTCCTGGAAAATTTCCTGTCTACACAAGACACGGACGGCGCGATTGACTGGCAACCGAGTCTGAACGGCCTGAAAAGCGGGACGCTTGCGACACCTCTGCTTTGCAGCCTGGCCTGGCGGATTTTCAAGATCACGGGCGACCGGGTCTGGCTGATTAAATATTTTCCGAAACTACAAAAATTCATCCAGCATTGGTTCAGCCAGGACCACGATCGCGACCACGACGGCATACCGGAGTGGGACCATCCGATGCAAACCGGGTTTGAAGACAATCCTTTTTTTGCACATTGGAATGACTGGGCCCAGGGTGCAGATATTAACGATTTTGAAAGCCCTTCATTAACCGGCATGCTATATGCCGAGTGCGACAGCCTGATACGAATCGCTCACGAAATCAACTATGTTGCTTCAATTCCCGCGCTCGAGGAAAAATGTGCGCGCCTGCGAGCCTCTCTTGATAAAGCCTGGGACCCAACGGCGAACGTTTACCGGTACCGGGATCGAGATACACACGACAGCCCATCAGGAATGGTGCTGACACGACAGGAAGGGCCCGGCATGATCATCATGACCGAGCGAACGTTCAGCCCTGAAGCGCGCCTGTCCATCCGGATCCGGCGCAGCGCTGAAGCTGCCCGAGAACCGGTAATCCGCATCATCGGCGAACGTCAGGACGGGCAGACGGAAGAGGAGACCATCCCGACAGGTGTGATCCGGTGGGCTCTCAACTGGGGCTCGGCGATTTCTGAGCAGGTCTACCACAGCGTCAAAACGATCCACGTAGAAGGAATCGATCAAGACGATGAAGTCGTTGTGCAAACGATCGATTATCGCCATGTCGACCAGACACTTCTCGCTCCATTGTGGGCAGGCGTCCCAGACGCCGAAAAAGCTGAGAGCCTCGTAAAAAAGGCGATCATCCACCCGACACGCTTTTGGCGGGAACATGGCATCGCCGCATGTGCAACATTGCCGGCGCCTGAAGCGTCGTCAGACTGTGAAAGCATCTGGGTGCCGTGGAATTGCCTCATCGGAGAAGGATTGATGCGCTATGGGTATAAAAATGCAGCTGCAGAAATTGTCAGCCGGCTGATGGATGCAATCGTCATGAACGTGCGGAAAAGCGGAACGTTCCGGAAAACTTATCATGCACATACCGGAGCAGGAATCGGTGAACGAAATTCTGTCCTCGGACTCCCGCCGCTGGACCTGTTTTTATCAACGTTAGGCGTCCGGATCGAATCCCCCTGGCGAGTGCACTTATCAGGGGAAAATCCGTACCCATGGCCCGTTAAGATAGGGCTGCGCGGCCTCGAGATCCGCCGTTATGAAAAATCGACCGAAATCACTTTTCCAAATGGCGAAATGATCACGGTCGACTCTACCGATCCCTGTACCGTCGACGGTCGTTAAGTCAGTTTTCTATATTTCTGGTTGAAATAAAGCAGCGGTTTCTTTGCCTCGCCTTCTTTCGTTGCGAGCACCTCTCCCACAAACACCGTATGTGTGCCGGCGTCGATTGTATTGACGACTTTGCAATCGAAACACACCAGCGCATCCTTGATTAAAGGCACATCCGATACAAGTGTAAAAGTCTCGATCCCTTCAAATCGCACGCCAAGTTCGGTCTGGGCATTTGCGCACCGGTCTGAAATCGCTCGCTGGGCTTCGGATAACACGCTAATACCAAAGACGCTGGATTTGTGGACCAGTTCGTGCGTGCGGGTGCTTCGTTCGAGGGAAACCATCACGAAAGGCGGTTCGAGAGACAGGGATGTGAACGAGCTCACCGTCATGCCGTGCGGTTTTCCATCATAGACAGAGGAAACCACGGTAACGCCGGTTGCCCAGCGTCGCATTGCGGATCTTAACTGGTCTGGCAAAATTGACATTTTCACTCCGAATATTTGCGAATTATACACGCTTGATACTTAAGTTGACATTTAACCTGTTAATCGGGCTTTTTTGACCCTCTTGTCATCTTTTAATAATGTGGTGTAGTATAAGAATGTGAATCCGTCGACCGATCCAAGTAAAACAAATTTTTTCGGGCAGGTTTTTAGCGTTTTCGCACTGGGCATCCTTGTTGCAACCATATTCACATCGCTGACGCCTGCCAGCGTTCTCGCTACGAGCCTGTCCGATGTGCTCAAATCAGACCAGCAGGACGTATTCGAGCCGGCCATGCCCAACGAATTCCCTACACCGACCCCACGGCCCCGTCCGCTGATCGGGATAGTCGCGGGGCATTGGGGTAATGACTCCGGCGCAGTCTGCCAGAATGGGCTGACGGAAGCAGAGGTCAACCTGACAATTGCCACCCTCGTAAAGGACCAGATGGTAGCAGCAGGTTTCGACGTTGACTTGCTGAAAGAATTTGACCCGCGCCTGTCCGGATACCGCGCATTGGCCCTCGTATCGATCCACGCAGACTCCTGCGATTACTTCAACGACCAGGCGACGGGATACAAAGTAGCATCAGCGATCGGCACGGCGGATGCAAGCCGGTCTGACCGCCTGGCCGGATGCATCAGCAATCGCTACGGCACAGAGACCGGCCTTTCATATCACAGCACAAGCATCACGCTGGATATGACCAGTTACCATGCTTTTGATGAGATCCACCACGAAACACCAGCGGTGATTATTGAAACGGGCTTCCTGAATCTCGACCAGCAGATCCTGACGCGCTATCCTGAAAAGGTCGCCAAGGGCATCACAGACGGCATCATATGCTATATCCGAAATGAGGATGTAGACCCCAAGTCGGACTGACACTATGAACACGCAATTTTCCCAACGGGAACAGGCATTCCGCTTCGCTCTAAAATCAGCTTACCAGGCATTGAAAGCCGGTCAGAACCGCATTGCACGGCGCTGGGCCCAACAGGCCGTCGCCATCCTGCCGGAAAAGGAAGAGCCATGGCTCCTGCTGGCTTCCGTTGCGAGTCCAAAAGCGAGCGTCCACTATCTGGAAGAGGCCCTCCGGATCAACCCGGAAAGTGAGCGTGCGCGCAAAGGCATGGAATGGGCGGCCAAACGCCTGTACGCCGAAACTGTCTCGATAGAAGCCACCCGGCCGACACCGGTCGCACCGCCTGCACCGAAAGTCGATAGGCCCAAACCGGTGATCCAGGCACAGGTCCAGGCGGAAGACCATGTCAAAAAACGCTCTTTATTCATGCCGGTGTCTGCCGTCGCCGCGCTTATCGTGATCCTCGTAGCAGGATGGTTCGGCGCGCCGGTGTTCTCACAGGCTCTCGCTGCGCCGCAGTTCGCAGCTTTTTCAATCGCAAACCTGTTAGAACCGACCGCCACGCTGATCCCTACTCCAACCACCGCGCCAACCGCGACTCCGATCCCAACGAATACGCCTCTACCCACCGCCACGCTGACGCCGCTGCCGTCGCTGACCCCGCTGCCAACGGACACACCGACAGCCACGCCTACTGACACCCCACTACCGACCGATACGCCCATACCAACCAATACCCCACTGCCGCCTCCGACCGCCATCCCGCCAACAGCAGTGCCCCAAACCACGGGATCCAGACCGGAAGGAGTCGGAAAGAACGAGAACTGGATCGACGTGGATTTGACGAACCAGATTGTTCACGCTTATACAGGCAACAAACTGATTCGCTCATTCGTCGTCTCGACCGGCACATGGCGGACGCCAACGGTAACAGGCGTTTACCGTGTCTATGTTAAATACAGGTATGCAGATATGTCCGGCCCGGGCTATTACCTGGCGAACGTGCCCTTCGTGATGTACTTTTACCAGGGTTACGGCATCCACGGTACATACTGGCATAATAATTTCGGCACGCCAATGTCACATGGCTGTGTGAACATGACGATCGACGACGCCGGCTGGATATATGATTTCTCGGTGGTAGGGACGGTCGTGAATATCCATTATTGATGGTTTATTAGCTGGAAAGTTCGTTTTAACAGACTTTTAGTGAGAAAGGCACTCTCGAACGAAGGTTCGAGGGTGCTTTTTTGGGTAACGATGACCTCAAAATTACGTATATTTAATATTGTTCATTGCGGCGCTACATGGAATGTCCGCATGCCAGCAAAGCCGGTGTCATCGTACAATGCAAGAAATAAACAAGGGTTAATCTAAATCGTTTACACTCATAATAAGGAGTTCCCATGCTGCAGTCATTCACTCATTCTCAATACCACCTGAAAAGACAGGCCATTGCTCTCACCGGCAAGGTCAGGATTTATGATCCGGCTGGCAAGGTAGTGCTGTATTCAGAACAGCGGATGTTCAAACTGAGGGAGGATATCCGCGTGTACGCCGACGAATCAAAAACCCAGGAGGTCCTCACAATCAAAGCCCGTAATATTATCGATTTTTCGGCCGCGTACGATGTCGTTGATGCACGGACCCATGAAAAAGTCGGCGTTCTGCGGCGTAAGGGTTTGCGTTCCGTGTTAAGGGACGAATGGGAGCTGCTTGATTCAGCGGACCGGCCCCTCGCTGTGTTGATTGAAGATACACCCGGCCTGGCGCTGCTGCGAAGATTTATCGGCATTATCCCCCAGAATTACGACATCCTCGTCAATGGTCAGCGTATGGCAGACCTAAAGCAGAGGTTCAATATCTTCAGGTACGAGATGGACCTCGATTTCAGCTTCGGTTCGGCGAATATCCTGGACAGACGGCTTGGCCTGGCCTGTGCAATCATGCTCGCAATCATTGAGGGGCGTCAGGAGTAGTGATGCATAAAGCGTTGTTTGAGGGCCTGGTTTTCGACGAATATGATAATCCTGTTGAAGTCTCATATGTCGGTGACGATCCATGTTACGTAATCGACGACCAGGGCTTTCGACGCCACATCGACTCGTCGATCGTCGATCGGCAGGTGCTCCAGAGCTTCAAAGACCTGATCAGCGGGCACGAGGATATTGTTTCCGAGCAGGCCGCCCAGATGCTCGGGCAGGACGATATATTCACCCGCGCCAACATCAACCAGCAGATTAAGAACATGGATAAATATTTCGACCAGCTGCTGGCGATCGGGCTGCCCGAGGAACAACGCGCATACATGGGGATGATGGGATTCAAAGTCCGCATCAACATCCACGGCGAAGTGCTCGAAATTGAACAGCCGGGAATGATCGACCCGGACCAGGAATAAAAGAATCCAAATGATGCCAGACACCGACGTCCGGCTCATTTTCTAAAGATTTGATTTTTGTCGATGGGAATTTTCTAATAATCCTCGTCGTCGTAATCGTCGTCGAAGAAATCATCCTCATCGTACTCATCATATTCCCCATCAATCGGAATATCGAGTTCGATCGGCGATAACCAGACGACTTCCAGCTCAGTCTTGCAACTTGGGCAAACAACTCGGTTGCCAACCTTGGGTTGGTTTCCGACCTTCACGTTGTTAAAGCAAGATGGGCACTCAGCAACTGCTACTTTGCCTTTGGGCTGGCGATTCTTACGAGAGGTATATTCGTAATCATCGTACATCATTTTCTCCTGATAAAATGCTGCACACTACAATTGCGCAGCATTTTATCAGGGTTTTTTAAAAAAAGTTAGAGTATTTTTTGCACGAATTTTCCGTTTCCATCAACCCTATCCAGCATAACTCCAGCCGAGATGCGGCAAGGTGAGCGTCTCCGTGCAATCACCAGGTTTGAATACCTGCGCGCCGACCACTTCTCCAATCACCACATCATGGTCTCCCCCGGCATCCACGATATCCACCACGCGCACTTCGAGATTTGCAGCTGCTCCATCGACGACCGGAACGGATATGATCGGGCTCAGACTGAATGAAGCATTCTGTACTTTATCCGGGTTTCGCTCGCGCGATTTTGTGAAATGCTTGATCAAACGGTCGTCCTCTTTTTTAAAGATGTTGACGCCAAATACCCGCCCTTTCTCTACGAGTCCGTGTGAATAAGACTTCTTCGCCAGACCAAGGGCGACGAGGCGCGGCGTAAAGGATACCTGGGTCAGCCAGTTGGCTACCATGATATTGACCTCTCCGTTTCCGTCGTTCGTCGTGATGGCATAAAAGCCGTACGGCATCATGTGGAGCGCTTCCTTGATAACTTCTTCTGACATTCATACCTCCTGTATTGTCGCGTTTCATATGCTTAAGCGTGATTCTGACTGAAAAACAAGGGCAGCTGGGAGCGTTGGTGCCCTTCATTCTCGGGCTCTGAAATTGGTCATCCTGCCTTAGAAATCTAATTATAGCGACTGCCACCTTGACCGGACTGTACTTCTGTACAGAACAGACGGTTCAAAACCATGATTTCTTTCGCCAATGGAACGCACATGAGCTGTTAATCGTTTTATGTAATAATAATCAAGGATTACCGCCATGAATGTTCTCACACGAATCTTGATCGCCTTCCTCGGCGGCCTCGTAATTTTTTTCCTCACCTTTGCCGCTGCTGCCGGCAGCCACAGGTACAACTACGTCGGAAAGATCTTTCCCGGTGTTTCAGTCGCCGGTGTGGATCTTTCCGGACTTTCTTCTGAGGAAGCCAAAGCGCGATTGCTCACTGAAATAGACTATTCTTATTCCGGAAGAATCGCTTTCCAGGACGGTGGGAGCATCTGGACAGCGACCCCCGCTGAATTAGGCTACTTCCTTGACGTCAATACAACCGTCGCTGCCGCGTACGCTATCGGTCGCTCGGACAGAGCCGCATTTGCGCTGTCATCCTATTTCCAGCCGTCGACCATCGACCTGGCGCCGCAATTTATCTACGATGGGCGCGTGGCCTTTGAATATATGCAAAAGCTCGCCCAGGAGATCGACACGCCTACCGTCGAAGCGACCCTGGGCCTGAATGGCCTGGAAGTCGTTCTGCATTCCGGCCAGGTCGGACGGAAGCTGGATGTAGACGCCTCCTTAGCGCAGCTTCCATACCAACTTCAAATGCTGCAGGACGGCTTAATAAACCTCGTCGTTATTGAGACCCCGCCCGTCATCTTCGATGCGTCTGCGCAGGCGGAAATCGCCAGGCAGATATTAAGTGCTCCGCTCGTCATTGTTGACCCCGACGCAAAGCCAGAATCTCCTGTTGAGTGGATCATCGAACCCGAAGCGATTGCAGGAATGCTCTCGATCGAGCGAGTGAAAAATGAGGAAGGCGCCGAGGAATACCAGATCGGGATTCGAACAGCGGACCTGATTCCGTTTTTGCAAAGTCTGGCCGCGGGGCTATCACGTGCGCCTGTGAACGCCCGCTTCATCTTCAATGACGACACGCGCCAGCTCGATCTCCTGGAACCCGGCGTGACCGGTCGAGAGCTCCTTGTTCAGGAAACGGCCGAAAGGATCAATCGTCGCCTCGGCCAGGGCGAACACCGCATCAAATTGGCTTTTGATTACCTCCAGCCAGCTGTGACGAGCGAATCAACAGCTGAAGAACTCGGGATTACCGAGCTCGTCGTCGCCCAAACATCCTATTTTTACGGATCGAGCAGCTCACGGATTCAGAACATCAAGGTCGCCGCGAGCCGCTTCCACGGGATTTTTGTCGCCCCAGGAGAAACATTTTCAATGGCGGAAGTCCTTGGCGACGTCAGCCTGGACACTGGATTTTCAGAGGCGCTGATCATCTTCGGCGACCGGACGATCAAAGGGGTCGGAGGTGGGGTGTGCCAGGTTTCGACCACGCTCTTCCGCACTGCTTTTTTCGGCGGTTTCCGGATCGATGAGCGCTATTCGCATGCCTACCGTGTTTACTATTATGAATTGGCGGCCAACGGAACTGTCAATACGAATCTAGCCGGTCTCGACGCGACGGTTTATGTGCCTCTCGTTGACTTCAAGTTCACGAACGATACGCCGTACTGGCTTTTGATGGAAACATATGTCAGCGGGCAGTCGCTGACCTGGAAGTTCTATTCAACGAACGACGGACGCACGGTCGTCTGGGAAACGACTGGCTTGAAAAATAAAGTCGACCCGCCGAAACCGCTATACGAAGAGAACACAGGACTGGCAAAAGGGGAAATCAAGCAGGTGGATTGGGCCGTGGAAGGTGCCGATGTGACCGTTGTCCGGACGGTATACAAGGACGGCCAGGTCTATGATGAGGATGTTTTCACCACACATTATGCGCCCTGGCGCGCTGTCTACCAATACGGACCCGGAACGAAGCTGCCTAAAGACGCAAATTCGGACGCGTGGTAAGCGTTCCTGGAAGCTGGAATTGGGAACTTAAAATCACTCTTCTCGAACCAACACACTCGCAAGCTCATCTGCCGAATCTATCAACTCATCTATCCCGATATCCCCATAAAACGCCCGCTGGAGTTCTTTACTGAGCAGCTCTTCGAAAGTATTCCAGCCGGGCAGCATCGGCAGCGCGCGGATGTATGCGGCCGCATCGAGATAGACCTGGTTGTTTGTCGGTGGAAAGCTCTTCAAAAAGGCATCCGACTCGGCCACGCGCACCATGGATGGCACAGTGCGGCCTGTTCCAGCCAGGATTGTCTGTCCCTCTTCAGAAACTGCAAATTCGATAAACGTCCAGGCTTTTTCGGCATGCGCGGCGTCCTCCGCTGCCTTTGCAGACATGCAGAAACCGTCGCTGTGGAGCACGCTGGCCTGCCGGTCACCGAGTGGAAGCGGTGCCACGTCCCATTTGAATGCCGTGATCGTCCGAAGCGAGGGGACACCCACCCGGCTGTTCATTAGCATTGCGATAGAACCGTTCAGGAACCTGTCCTCGCTCGATTGGGCCGTTTCGGCAACCAGGTCCGGTGTGACATGATGCAGAAGCTGTAGTTCGACGAACCATTCGATCGCCTGACGTGCTTCAGCTGTATCCAGGACAAGGCCTGGTTGGTCCAGCGGCTCATCGAGGAAATCTCCACCGTACGACCAGATAAAAGGCGCCAACCGGATAGTCTCCACTTCCGTACCGAAACCCCACTGGTCGATCCGGCCGTCTCCATCACGGTCTTTTGTCAATGCTTCTGCGGTGGACAGGAAATCTTCCTGGGTCCAACCTGCTCGTGGAAACGGTAAACCGGCTTCATCAAACAGCGCTTCGTTGTAATAAATAACCGGGCTGCTCAGGTTCTGCGGTATACATTGAAGTCTCCCTTTGTACGTAAAAGCGTCCAGGGTTACCGGGTAAAAATCACTTCTCGAAAGAAGCGTGCTTTTGTCCAGCCGGCTATCGAGCGGCTCCACAGCCCCGGCTTCAGCATAATCTCCAAGCCGGCGATAGTTGTAGAGGAAAACGTCGGGCGGCACTTTCGCTGAAAACATCGTCCCGAGTTTTTCTCGGAACTCCTTACCGCTCGCAACATAGATCATAGACACATCGATGTCGGGATAGTCTTCAGAAAACCGCTCAACAAGTTTTTCGTACGCCGCCAGTTCTGCAGGTTCTCCTGAGATCATGAAAGTAACTTCGCCCTGGCCAGATGACCCGGTACAAGCGGACATTAACAGGGCGATTAAAGGCAATGCTACGAGATAGGAAATCGGTTTACGCACGTATTATTTCTCCGGATGTAAGATCAGCAGGCAACAAAAGTTCGAAAATTATACACGCTCGATGGATGAAAGCCAGGAGC
>JBFGQG010000012.1:0-17734 GCA_041564295.1 Anaerolineales bacterium
CCCAGGAAAATATCCAGGGTAAACCGTTTGTCGGTCGAGCAGGCCAGCTGCTCGACCAGATTCTTGCTGCCGTCCATCTGGATTCTGATAAAGACGTGTTCATCACAAACTCGGTCTTCAGGATGCCGCCCGGTGAAGGCGGCAAGAATTTCCGTAAACCGACGACGGAAGAGATCGAAGCCTACAAACCCTACCTGATGGAGATTATCCGGCTGGTCGATCCGAAGATCATCCTTCTCACCGGCAACGTCGCCTCCCAGTCGTTCCTCGGCAAAACGGGGATCACCAAACTGCGCGGCCAGTGGAACGAGGTCAACGGCCGCTGGGTGATGCCGATCTTTCACCCCTCTTACCTGCTGCGCAATCCCTCAAAAGCCCCGGGTTCACCAAAATCGCTCATGTGGGAAGATATCCGCGAAGTCCGCCGCAAATACGATGAACTCAGATTAGGATCCTGATCGGAACCTGATGATCCATCTTCGCAGTATCGACATCCAGCCCTCCAGCCAGGACACGGTCTTCCCTTTCTCTCTGCCGGTTGTGCAGCAGTGGGCCCGGGCGGAATTGACCCACCCGGTCACTATTCTCGTTGGGGAGAACGGCTCGGGCAAATCCACTGTGCTCGAAGCAGTCGCCGCCGCTGCCGGGATGGTGACTGCCGGCGCTTTACCAGTCCATAATGACCCGGCGCTCAAAGAGGTCCGGCGCCTGGCAGGTCGTATGCGCCTGGTATGGAATAAAAGGACGCACCGCGGTTTTTTCCTGAGGGCGGAAGATTTTATCGGTTTCATCCGGGCCCAAATCAAAACGCGCACCGAACTTCAAACTGAAATCGAACGGGTGGATGAAGAATACGAAGGGCGCTCCGATTACGCGAAAGGGCTTGCTAAGATGCCTGCAGTGGGCCAGCTGCGCGCGATGCAGGACCGGTACGGTGTTGGCCTTGAAACTCGCTCACACGGAGAGCAGTTCCTGGATTTTTTCCAGGCCCGGTTCGTGCCTGGAGGTCTGTACCTGCTCGATGAACCGGAAGCGCCGCTTTCCCCGATGCGCCAGTTAGGCCTCCTGGCCTTGATGAAGGAGATGCTTGTAAAAGATGCCCAGTTCATTATTGCCACACACGCGCCGATCCTGATGGCTTTTCCGGACGCGCAAATCCTGTCTTTCGACCACGTACCGCCGCTGACCGTAGGGTTTGATGACCTGGAGCACGTGAAAATCACGCGTGAATTCTTGAATAACCCGGAAGCTTTCCTCCGGCATCTGTAATTTCCCCTATCCGTTTCTTACAATTCTCTCGGACGTAAAACCCGGACGAGTTCGCCTTCCGTGTCGAAATCCAGGTCGTCCCAGGATTCGACCTGCAGCCGCACAACGGCGATGTTCGCAGTGGTCATTCCTTCCGGCCGGTCTGTCAGGTAGTCGACGAGTTCTGCGATGCCTGGGTTATGACCGACCACCATCACGATTTCTTCTTCATCGGAGACGGACTGCAGCACTTCGATAAATTCATCGACTCCCGCGTGATACAGGTTGCGCTCAAGGCGGATTTCACCGTCATAGCTGCAGTTTTCTGCGACATATTCGGCCGTCTTCCTCGCGCGTTTCGCCGTGGAAGAAATGATGAGAGTGGGTGTGAGGTCCAGGTCTTTCAGTGCTGCGCCCATTCGAGGGGCATCCACTTCTCCCCGATTATTGAGCGGCCTTTCGTGATCCGAGAGTGATGTGTCTTTCCAACTGGACTTGGCGTGTCGCATAATCAGGAGCGTTTTCATTCCGGTCCTCCGGTTTATTATGTATCGGTGGTTGCGGGAGATTTCCGTTCGATAATTTCACCGTCGCGCAGCACGATGACTTCTATGCCGAATTCATTTGCTATCGACACCATCAGTTGTTCTAGAAACTTCGGCGTTGTTACGGCATGGCTCTGACCAGGTGCGCCAAGCGCCAGGATGTTTACACCGTACTCTTTAATTATGGATGAGAGCGCTTCGTAGAAATTTCCGTGCCGGACCACGCCATCCGCCCTCCACCCGGCTATTGCTGCCCGTTCCTGCGCCATTGCCAACAGGAATTCGCCCATGTGGTTCAGTTCGTTTTCTACTACATCGACGATCGCAGGGCCGGCTACATTCCCCAGAAACTCAACGTTAGAAACATAAAGAAAAATAAGGTTTGCTTCCTGCTCTTTTGCCAGCGCGATGATCCGATCCTGGTTTTTATAACTGGATTGTCCACCCCGCGTCGGGTACAGAATCGTTGTCATATATCTCCTTTCCTCCTAACCGCCAAAACGCACCAGCAGCCACAGGAAACCGATTATCAGTGTGATGAAAGTCACCGGCAGACCGATTTTCATGAATTCTTTGAATGATATTGGGGTTCCAGCCTGGGCCGTAATTCCGGCAGTTACCAGGTTTGCTTCGGCCCCTACAAGGAAACCGTTGCCGCCCATAGCTGCACCCATCGAGAGTGCGTAGTAAAGGACTTTTGTTTGCGCCCCAGGGATTGTAGCGGTCAAAAATTGGACGACCGGTAGCATGGAAGCGGCCAACGGAATGTTCGCAATCGCCGTTGATAGGGTGCCGACGCCGACCACGATAACGAAAATCGCCAGGGGCAGGTTAGTCCCCACCAGTTCGCCGATCCAGCCGGCAATCAGGCTGATCATTCCAACCTCCTGCACTGCTCCGACGATCATGAATAATGCCATGAAGAAGACGAGCGTTGTCCAATCGACGGCCTTGATCATGGCATGGATGTCAGGTTTCAACCAGATCAAGAGGATGGTGGCGCCGATCAGGGCCGGGACGGCAGGGACGATGTGATAACGCTCACCGACAATGAATCCGGCCAGCGTAAGCAGGAAGACAAGGCCGGATTTCCAGAGGGCATCCGGCTGGCGGATGCGGCCGTTCTCCTCTAGCCTTTCATAGAGAGCAGGGGATATGCCGCCGCTGACCCTGCGCCATTCCTTACGGTAGTGCCATAAGACAAACCCGCCGAGTGCTGCCAGGGCGACCAGAATCCCGACCGTCTGGTTGACGAGGAAATCGTTGAACCCGATCCCTGCATACGCGCCGATAAGGATATTCGTCGGTGTTCCGATGAGCGTCGTAATACCGCCGATGTTGGACGCCAGCACTTCCGGGATGATCAACGCCAGCGGATTAATGCCGAGGGCGAGCCCGATCTCGAGACTGATCGGCGTCATCAGCAGCATCGTCGTGAAGTTGTCCAGCAAGGCTGATGCCACTGCAGTGACGAGGATCAGAATGAGCACCAGCAGCCAGCTGCGGCCGCGGCTCAAGCGGTAGGCCTGGAAAGCCGTCCACTGGAAAATACCGGTCCCCTCGATCACGGCAATCACGATCATCATGGCCATCACGAGGAAGATAACTTCCCAGTTGATATAGGTGAGGGCACGTTCGAAATTGAAAATAAAGAGAGATGGTTCAAACGCGGTTCCGAGAGCGGATACCAGAAAGATCGCCGACGCCCCTAACAGGGCTGCTGATGTGCTGTGCAGGACTTCAAAAGCGATCAACAGCAGAATGGCGATGAAGACGACGGTTGCAACCCAGAAACCCGCCGAGGTCTTTCGCTCCATCACGGTTGCGTCAACCCGCAGGATTCCGGTCTCTTCCAGTTGGGTGAGTTCATCTTCTGACAGCGGAAAGACCTGGGTTTCGAAATGAGGCCGGTGAATTTCAACGGTCAGGTTTGCCGGAACGGTTTCGAGCTCCAGCATCCAGGTACCGTCTTCCTGGCTTTCGACCTCGTCGAGCGGTTCTCCCTCTCCCTCACTGACCGCTGAAACCTCGGCAGCAACGACCGGTTGATTCTGGGTATCACGAAGCTGGCCTGTGATCAGGAAAGTGCCGCCTGTATCCACGGCACCTGCTGCGGAGTGCCAGGGCAGGACCACGCGAAGGACGACGAGGAAAATAAAAACGATCAATGAAATCCATTTGATAGGGCGCATAGGGACTAATTATAGCGTATTGGGAGCGGTTCTTACCGGCTTAGCCGCATCGATATTGAAGCCGCGGATTGACACGGGGTGAATTCACATTACAATATGACCGGGCAGTCATATGACCAGCCGGTCATATGACTGGAACTGATATGCCGAAGGAGACTTTTTTCAACCTGCCAGACGAGAAACGCCAGTCCATCCTGGACCTGGCGGTCCGTGTTTTCGCCGAGAACGATTATAAAAACGTATCGATATCCGATTTCGTCCGGCAAGCAGGTATAGCAAAAGGCAGTTTTTACCAGTATTTCGAGGATAAGAAAGACCTCTATCTTTACCTCCTCGAACTGGCGCGCCGGGAGAAGCAGGCTTATATCGCCGCGAATCCACCGCCCGATGTAGACATGGACCTGTTCGCGTATCTGCGATGGATGTACAGCGTCGGCGTCCGCTTCGAGTTTCAAAACCCACAGCTGGCGCGGATCGGTTTCCGGGCAATTTATGGCGATGCGCCGCTCTCATCGGAAGCGCGCCAGGTCCTCGAAGACGGTACACGCCAGTTTTTCCAGAAACTCGTGAGTCAGGGAAAACGGAAAGGTGCCTTCCGAGAAGACCTGGATCCTGGTCTGGCCGCATTTATGTTCGATGCCGTTTTTACGAAGCTCGGCGATTACATCATCCGTCGCACCGGCGGCCATCCGGAAGACCCTTCAACGGTCAGAGCTGCGCTGGATAATCCGGAAGCCGAGTTCGTTTACGCGAGCATCGTCAATATCCTGGAGTATGGAATGGCGGATAATCACCGTGGGAAACCGGCGTCGCAGGACAAGAAAAAGCATGATTCAAGTCAATAACCTGACCTTCAAGTACTCGTCGGCGAAGTCCCCTGCGATCAGCAAGTTGGATTTTGAAATTCAGAAAGGCGAGATTTTTGGTTTTCTCGGTCCGTCTGGTGCAGGCAAGTCAACCACGCAAAAAATCCTGATCGGGCTGCTCAAGGAATTCGAAGGGGAGGTGACGATCTTCAACCGGTCCGTTCGGATGTGGGGCTCGGACCTGTATGAGCGTGTCGGCGTTTCTTTTGAAGTGCCTAATCTGTATGGTAAATTGAGCGGCATTGAGAACCTTACGTATTTCGCATCGCTCTACGCTGGCGCTACCCGGCGGCCGGAAGAACTGCTCGACTGGGTCGGCCTCGATCCTTCAGCGGACGGGCGTCTCCTCGTATCGCAGTATTCGAAGGGCATGCGGAACCGGCTGAATGTCGCCCGCGCTTTGCTGCATGATCCGGAACTGCTTTTCCTCGACGAGCCGACGGCGGGTCTCGATCCGGCCAATGCACGCCTGATTAAAAACATCATCAGGGCGCAGCGCGATGCCGGCAAGACGATCTTCCTGACCACCCACGATATGACAGTGGTAGACCAGCTCTGCGATCGCGTCGCTTTCATTGTTGATGGAGAGATCACGCTCATCGACTCCCCCGAGGAACTGAAGCTGGGGTATGGTGACCGCTCCGTTCGCGTAGAGTATTCCGAGAACGGCAGAACGCAGCAGCGGGATTTTCCCCTCGATGGGTTGGGTGAGAATGAGGCCTTCCTGAACCTCGTGCGGGAGAAATCCGTGCGCACAATCCACACACAGGAAGCCACGCTAGAAGACATTTTTATCAGGGTGACGGGGCGAGCGCTTGTCTGATGGCGGCGATATGAAACGCTTATTGTCAACAACTGCCTGGGATATCCGGCTCCAATTTCGAAACGGATTCTATTACGTTTCTGCCTTTGTGGCAGTGGCCTTCATCGTGTCGCTCAAGCAGGTGTCAGGGGTGGACTGGCAGAGCCTATGGCCTGTGATTATCCTGGAGAACCTGGTCGTCAACGCTTTTTATTTTATTGCCGGGCTAGTGCTGCTGGAAAAAGGAGAAGGGACGCTGGAAGCGCAGGTCGTCACACCTCTACGGACCAGGGAATACCTGGCAGCGAAGGTGCTCTCACTCGGATTTCTTTCGGTCCTGGAAACGCTCCTGGTGGTCGTGGCGGTCACCGGCGCGGCCTTCAACTGGACGTTGATTGTGCTGGGAATCCTCCTGCTAACGGCATTTTATGGCCTGTACGGTTTCATTGTCGTAGCTCGTTACGACTCGATCACGGATTTCATCTTGCCTTCAGCTGTATGGGTGATCTGGTTTTCGTTACCGATCTTGTATTTTTTTGATATCTGGCAAAGCTGGATCATGTTCCTTCACCCTCTCCAGGCGCCATTAATTTTATTACAGGCGGCGTTTGAACCTTTATCCGCGGGGTATATCGTTTACGGGATTTCATATTCGCTGTTATGGATCTTTATCGTTTACCGTTTGGCGAACAGGGTGTTTTACCGCTTCGTCACCACCGGTGAGGGGACTCGCCGGCGTGTGATGGCATGATTGGATGTATTTAAGATGAATGTACGCACGATTTTCTCGGCGCTTGGCCCCATTGATGCCCGCAATGTTTTCCGCGACGGGTCGCTGAAATGGATGTTTTTCCTGCCCCTGTTAAGTGCCTTAATGCTGCGCTGGGGAGTTCCACCCCTCACTCGCTGGCTCATGGAGACGCAGCAGTTCGATTTCGTGCCGTATTATCCGGCAGGGCTGGCCTACTTTTTCGTAGTTATGTGCCCGATCACATTCGGTGTGTTGACAGGGTTCCTCCTGATCGATGAAAAGGACGACCAGACGTTGATCGCGCTTCAGGTCACACCCCTGCCGATAAATAAATATATTGCTTACCGCGTGACCGTTCCTGTCAGCCTGACTCTTCTGTTAATGTTCGTACTTTTCCCGTTGTCTGGGCTGGGAGGGCTCGATTGGAGTGAAATCCTCCTGACGGGGATCGTATCCGCACCGATGGCGCCGATGTTCGCGTTATTTCTGGCTTCGATCGCCCAGAATAAGGTGCAGGGTTTTGCCTTGATGAAGCTAAGCGGGATGGTTTTGTTCCTGCCGATTTTCGCTTTTTTCATCGATTCATCCTGGCGGGAACTTTTCGGCATTATCCCGACCTACTGGCCGATGCGGGTTTACTGGATGTTAGAAGCGGGCGAGTCCGGTGTGTGGCCGTATGCCCTGATCGCGGTAGTGTTTCAAAGCGGGTTGACCTGGCTGCTGGCCAGGCGCTTCGACAGGGTCCTGCATCGTTAAATCACCGCCGGCGTAATTGCAGACTGGTATAAGGAGCTGTGCTGTGGATATTCTTACAATTTTGGGATGGTTTTTAGTCGTTTGGGGAGTGTCAACATTGCTGGTTGCGGTCTTAAAACCTGCTGCAGTCTGGAAGCTCGGAAAAATACAGGGCTTTGTGCAGTTGTTAACCGAAAAAGGAACAGTGATCTTCTTCGGTATTGTTGGCGCGGCTGCCGTTCTCGGGGGAATATTATTGCTGGTTTGATATATCCGGATGACCTCAGTGCCGGCTAACCTGCCCGGTTGCGATACATGGCCTTCGTCATTACGACGCGATAGGCAACCTGCCCTGCAGGATCGTGGATGAATCCGAACCCCTCCATGGTGCGCCGGCCGACCAGGTTGTCGAGCGCCAGGTCGTCGATCATCGTTTCACCGCCCAGGTCAACGAAGAAATATTCCAGCATCAGGGCTATCGCTTCACTGCCGTATCCCTTACCGCGTTGGCTGGCCAAAACCTTAATGTTGAAATCGGCCTGCATTGTTTCCCGGTCCAACCGGTGAAAACTGATCTCGCCGATTGGCTCATCCTCTTCTGAAAAGATCAGCAAGTACAAATCAGTGCCTTCCCCAGGCGTGACCATGCGAGCATACCACGCCCGCATTTGCACATCTGTCATCGAGCAGGGCCCGCCTACGAGCGCCATAGTTTCAGGATCGTTCCAGAGGGTCTGGATAAATGATAATTCCTCAACCATGGGAGCCCGCAGTCGGACCCTCAATCCGGAAAGCGGTTCTTCAGGAGATAAGCGGCGCATCATTTTTGCATATGTTCTCAATTCGACGGTCGTCAATTACACTATATCCTATCTCTTCCAACTTATGCTGGTGCTCTGCCGGTAAAAAGGACATTTCATGACCGAAGTTCCTGCCCACCTCATCCCTGTATTCGCGCCGTACGCTGACCCCGATGCAGTGGTCAGCGTGCCGCTTCTGCGCCTTACGATGCTGACCGACCGGCTCATCCGCATCGAATACAGCCTCGCCGACGAATTTGAGGACCGCCCTTCCCAGCCTTTCTGGTTTCGAAGCCAGGTGGTGCCGGACTTTTCTGTGACCGGGGTTTCAGACGGTGACGAGGAACTACTGGTCGAGACAGATTATCTCAAACTTCGTTATAGACGCGGCGCCGCACCTGCTCCGGAAACGCTCACGGTTGAGATTAAATCTACCGGCAAGACCTGGCAGTTCGGCGATCTAGCAGAAGGCAATCTCAGGGGAACATACCGCACGCTGGACGCTGTCGACGGCAAGGTGCGGCTTGAGAACGGCTTGCTCTCGCGCGACGGATGGGTGCTCGTCGACGATTCCCAAAGCCTGGTCTTCACGGATGACGGCTGGCTGACGCCCCGCAACGCGCCTCAAGGCCAATTGGACCTGTATTTCTTCGGTTATGGTCGCGATTACAGCACAGCTCTGCGCGATTTCCGTAAAATAAGCGGCCCGGTTCCTTTGCTGCCGCGCTGGGCGCTCGGAAATTGGTGGAGCCGTTATTGGAAATATACGGACGCATCCCTGCGAAAGGTGATCCTGGATTTCGAAGCGCACGCGATCCCGCTCTCCGTGTTCATTATTGACATGGACTGGCACATCACGAACACCGGGAATCAAGCTTCCGGTTGGACGGGCTACACCTGGAACCAGGAATTTTTTCCCGACCCTGAGGATACAATCGAATTCATTCACGAGCATGGTCTAAAAACATCTCTCAACCTCCATCCTGCTGAAGGCATCCACTCACACGAAGAGATGTACCCGGCCTTTGCAACGCAAATGGGTAATGATCCGGACAGCAGGGAACCGATCCCATTCGACCTCGCTGACCGGCGCTTCGCCGAGGCCTATTTCAGCCTGCTGCACCACCCACAAGAGGCGCGCGGGGTTGATTTCTGGTGGATCGACTGGCAGCAGGGCACGCTTTCCAGGATGCCCGGCCTTGATCCACTCTGGTGGCTGAACCATCTCCATTTTTATGATCTCGGGCGTCCGCAGAACGGTGGGAGACCTTCCAAAAGACCTTTCATCTTCTCCCGTTGGGGCGGTTTGGGCAACCACCGCTATCCGATCGGCTTTTCCGGTGATACGATCATCACCTGGGATTCGTTGGCGTTTCAGCCTTTCTTTACGAGTACAGCCGCTAACGTCGGTTACGGATGGTGGAGCCACGATATCGGCGGCCATTACGGTGGCATCAAGGACGCCGAGCTCTACACGCGCTGGGTGCAATACGGCATGCTCAGCCCAATCCTGCGGCTGCACAGCACTGCGAATGCCCAATTGGAACGCCGGCCGTTCGGCTGGGACGCAGAAACTTACCGCATCACCGCATATGCGATGAGGTTCCGCCACCGTCTGATCCCATACCTGTACACAATGTCCTGGCGTGACCATGCAACCGGCGAGACTCCCTTCCGGCCGATGTACCACGATTTTCCTGAAGACGAGGCAGCTTATTTGTGTCCGGATCAATACACGATCGGCAGCGAATTGATCGCGGCGCCGTACGTGCAGCCGCGCGATGCGGAGACCGGTCGTTCACGACAGGTAATCTGGGTGCCGGATGAAGCCTGGCATTTCTTCAGCGGGCTGCATTACCCTGCCGGCTGGCATGCGCTGCACGGCAGCCTGGACGATATCCCACTGTTCGCCAAGCCTGGGGCAATCGTACCCCTGTGTGATCCTGACGATTGGCAGCAGCCGGGCAATCTTGAAGTCCACATTTTCCCGGGCGCAAGCAATACTTTCGACCTTTACGAAGACGATGGGGAGACAAACGCATACCAGGCGGGTGATTACACGCTGACTCACTTCGCGCTCGAATGGTCGGACGGAAGACTGTCTTTCTCGATCCGGCCGGAAACGGATTCGCGCACCTTTACGCTGAAGTTCCGGGCCATCAGCCAGCCTGATCGCGTTATCGCAATATTGAATGGCGATAACAGCCCGGTCGCCGCGGACTACGATTCGGAGACCAGAACACTCACAGTTTCTCCCCCTGACCTCTCCGGAGAAGATACATTGGTCATCGAGTTAACCGGTCAGCAGATATTAAGGTCCGGAAAAGAGGACAGGATCCGGATACTTCAAGCAATGGTTTCAGATTTTCGGATCAACAACACAGGAAAACAGGTGCTGTACAGTTCAATAGAGGAAATAGTAGATACTCCACAGCGACTGGCGGCATTTCGAGTCCTGTTGAACCATGCGCAGCTCAAGGCAATCCTGGAAGTCCTCATGGAGGCAGGAGTACACAATGTCTACCATGCAATCGACCCAATCCTGCTCCTGTGGAACCGGAACGGCGATCCGGCGATCACTTACGAACTTTCCACCGAACACCCCCGCCGCTGGCTCTCCCATGAGCGATTTCAACTCGAGAAAGACCGCGTGCCGATGTATAAGGGATTTAATATTCCACAGGATTTGAAAGAGACTCGGTGGAAGGTTGTGTTGAAGTATGGGGAATTGCTGACTGTAGAGTAAGAGTGCCAGGGGCCTGGAAAACCTAAAATTCTCTCTGCAAACCACCAGCGATCCGTTTTACCAACCCGGGCCCCTCATACACCAGACCCGTATAAACCTGTACGAGCGCAGCGCCGGCGTCCAGCCTCTCCCTTGCATCTGCCGCGGACATGATCCCGCCCACCCCGATGACGGGGACTTTCCCGCCCGCCAACTGGACGATCCTGCGTGTAATGTCCAGGCTGATCTGTGTCAGTGGGGCGCCGGAGAGCCCGCCTGCCTCGGCCCGGTAAACCGATCGCAACCCGTCGCGCTCGACGGTTGTATTGGTGGCGATAATACCGTCCATCCCGGCGTCCATGATCGCGCCGACCGAATCCTCCAGCTCTCCGTCGCTTAAATCCGGTGCCAGCTTGACCAGGATGGGGACCTGCGGGTGGCTGGATCGGGCGCGGCGGACCTCGCTGAGTAACCCTTCAAGCGCATCGCGGGCCTGCAGTCGCCGCAGACCGACCGTGTTGGGCGAACTGATATTGATCGCCAGGTAATCCGCCAGGGGGGCAAAACGAGCCAGCAGGGCGAGGTAGTCTTCTGCAGCGGTTTCGTTCGGGGTGCCTTTATTTTTCCCGATGTTGACCCCAAGCACCAAATCTTTGGGTCGATCGCCATACAGCCTACCAGCAACGTATTCTGCCCCTCGACCTGGAAAACCCAGCCGGTTGATCACGGCCTCGTCTTCCACAAGGCGGAAAACGCGCGGTTTTGAGTTGCCGGTTTGGGGGCGAGGTGTGACCGTGCCGATCTCGATGTGCCCGAAGCCCAACGCCGCCAACCCACGCCAGGCCAGTCCGTCCTTGTCGTAGCCTGCCGCGAGACCGACCGGGTTCTTGAAATCCAATCCGAAAGCGGATACGGATCGTGATTGCACCCGAGTGGCAGCTGCAAGGATCGCAGGTGCTGCGGGGGCCGCTCCGGTGAGCCGGAGCAGTTGGAGAGTCGCATGGTGAACGCGTTCAGGGTCCAGCCGGAAAAGCAGTGGGCGGAGGATTCTATAGAACATCAGGCCAGCGGATATTGGTCCCAGTCGTGGTCGCCTTTGGAAAGGAGCCAGCCGCTCATCGGGAGCGGGACCGCAGAGCGAGCAAGCGGGGTGACGGTTTTTGTCTGCTTGAAATTTTTTGCGGAAAAAAGGTCGGTCCACTGCGGGACACTGCAAGCGACCGTGACATAAGTGACCTTTTCGGCATAGAAGAAAGCCAGCGCATGGTCGAGGAGAGCGCCGGTCAGCTCCCTGTCATCGGGATGCGCGAACAGGTCGACGATGATTCCGGCGTTTCGCTCGGGTGGACGCGCCCGGCGCAGGACCATGTAACCCGAGAGCACGCCGTTCCAATACGCGCCAAAAATCGCATGGTGCATGTGTGGTTGGTGACGATATTTCCAGGTCAGATACGGGGCATCTCTACGAACAAGAGCGGCATATGCCTCCGAAAGTCTTTCCCAGAGACGGTCATATGCCTCGGTAAAGGTCGGCTCCCGGCGAATTTCGATTCCAGCCGGCATATCCGGGTGCTCGACGGGTGCACCACGGCGAGTCAGCAACCGGGCGGTTATCGGTGCGATCGACCCGGTAAAAGGCAGCCACGGCAGCCGTTTGCGGAGTGTCGATGCGACAGAGGTTGCCTCGTGGTGCAGGATGCGAGTGAAGAGAGATACGTCCTGGACAGCAGCCAACCCTAACCGGGATTTGATGCTGGCAGCGCCTTCAGCCATGCTCAGGCTCATAAAGATCTCGTTGCTTTCGTTATTGGCGGCCTGGAGGCGGGTTCCAATCCCCTGTCCGCGGAACTCAGGAAAAACGAAAAAATCAATCCCCCACCCGATCCGGTATTCTTTCTGCTCCACGATGAGAGGCTCAACCAGGGCTGCACTCTGACCGATGACGCGCCCGTCTTCAGCAACTGCTATCCAGACGGGCGGCTGACCGCCGTCGAGGAAAGGGTTGTTTTCAAAAGCCCAGGTCCAGCGATGCGGGAATTTGAATTCCGCACGCCCACTGTAAGCTTTTTGCAGGAATTCAAAAATGATGGCTTTGTCGGCGTATGTTGCGCGGCGGATATCCATAATCAAATGCCGTAACAGCTTGCAGCGTAACCGTAATCGGGTACACTACCTTGCGGTTATTATCACACAATTCACCGAGGAGCACAGGCAGCGATGTGCGGCATTACCGGAATCTTACACCTTCATCCAGAGCAACATTGTGACAGGCGGCTTCTCGAGCGTATGAATGCCTGCATCATCCACCGCGGCCCCGACAGCGACGGGTATTTTGTCCAAGGGCCTGTGGGCCTTGCAATGCGGCGGCTGGCAATTATCGACCTGAATACCGGCGACCAGCCAATCTCGAACGAAGATAAAAGTGTCTGGATTATCTTCAACGGCGAAATTTTCAATTTCCCCGATTTACGCGCACAGCTGGAAAAGAAGGGCCACAGTTTCAAGACAAACACCGATACGGAAGCGATCGTGCACCTCTACGAGGAATACGGCACTGATTGTGTGCAGTACCTGCGCGGCCAGTTTGCTTTTGCAATCTGGGACGTCGCACGCGATCGACTCTTTCTGGCGAGAGACAGGCTGGGTCAGATACCCGTCTATTATGCAGTCTACAACAACACGTTTTATTTCGGCTCAGAACTAAAGACGATCCTGCAGGCCCCGGATTTCCCGCGCGAAGTCAACCTCTACAGTATCCACCATTACCTGACTCTGATGTATATCCCCGACCCTGAGACAGCTTTTGAAGGCATTCGGAAGCTGCCGCCGGCGCACACGCTGGTCCTCGATCTGGCAGACAGCACACCACGCATCGACTGTTACTGGGACTTGAATTACGAACCCAAATGGACTGAACCCGAAGATGAGCTGAGAACCCGATTGCGGGCCAAGATCACAGAAGCCGTCCGGATCCGTCTGATCAGCGATGTGCCGCTCGGTGCTCACCTCTCCGGTGGTATCGACTCGACGATTGTCGTGGGATTGATGGCCGGGATGATGTCCCAGCCGGTGAAGACCTTCTCGATCGGTTTCAGGGAGGAACGCTACTCTGAAACCATCTATGCCCGCCAGATCGCCGAACGCTTCGGAACGGACCACCATGAGTTCGTGCTCGAGCCAGACGCGATGGCTTTGCTATCCGACATGATGGGTCATTTTGATGAGCCTTTCGCGGATCCAGCAGCCCTCCCAACCTGGTACTTATCAGAGATGACGCGTAAACATGTCACCGTCGCGCTGAACGGCGATGGCGGAGACGAGGCTTTTGCCGGTTATGCCCGCTACTATGCAGATCCGCTGGTCGATCTCTATCGGATGGTCCCGAGTTTTATCCGCCACGGCCTGACGGACCCGGTCATCAAACGACTACCCGTCCAGTCTGAACGGCCGATGGAGCAGAGTTATACGGCTGCTCTGCGTGGGTTAGCGCGCGGCGCAGATGTGCCCCATTCAGCCAGTAAAGCGCGCTGGAGTATGTATTTCCAGGAGAAGGAGAAATGGGCGCTGTACAATGAAGAGACACGGGCGGCACTGGGGAATAAACGGGTCTCTGCAGACCTATATTCCCATTCTTTCCGCAACGCGCGCGCCCGTAACCGCGTGGACCGGACCCTCTACACGGACATCCACCACTACCTGCCTGGTGCACTCCTTCCAAAAGTCGACCGGATGAGCATGGCACATTCCCTTGAAGCCCGATCACCATTCCTTGACCACGAAGTAATGGAACTGGCGGCGCGCCTTCCTGTAAACTGGAAGATCAGGAGGCGTGTGACCAAGTGGATCTTAAGGGACCTGTTCAAAGACCTGATGCCGCCTGGGATAGAGAAGCGGCCGAAATCGGGCTTCAGCGTCCCACTCGGGCCATGGCTGCAGGACGAACTGTACGAGCCGGCGAGATCACTCCTGCTTTCAAATGATTCGCGGACACGAGTGTATTTCCGCCCTTCTGAAATTGAACGATTGCTTCAAGAAAATAAATCCGGCCGCGACAACCACGGCAAACGGCTCTGGGCGCTGCTAAACCTGGAAGTTTGGTTAAGGAAATATGTTTGATGGAAGCGGGAATCGAGACTTCCGCTGACGTTTTTATCGTTGAATAATATGACTTAGGGCATCAACAATGGCAGGAAGATCCAGCCCAGCAGGACGAGTGCGACCAGCAAGATGATCGAAAGAATGTAGACGGCAAACCTGGACGCCTGTCGTGGCTGTTCGGGCGCCTCCTCTTCGATGACCTGCGTTGCTAGCTTTGACGGGACTGTCGGTTCAGAATATGTGGAAGTGGTTTTCGGGATTCGGATGGCGACGCTGGTTATATTGTCCGGTCCACCGCGTTTGTTTGCCAGGTCTGTCAGGAATTCCAGAGCTTTCCGGAGAGGCCTCTCCAGAAGAGCTTTTTGGATTTCCATATCTTCCACCATGTCCGACAATCCATCGCTGCAGATCAGGAGCAGGTCGTTCGGGCGGAGCTGCATGCCCTGGTTCTCAACCATTGCGGAATCCGCTTCCTCCGATGCCAGTTTTATGCGAAAATCCGGTTCGATTTCTTCTGAGCCGAGATGTCGGGTGATGATTCGGGCATTCGGATGATTTTTAGCCTGAGCTGGGGTCAGAAGGCCGAGTTCTAGCGCTTCCTCCACCCAACTGTGGTCGATCGAGATCCTCTTGAGTTTTTTATCGCGCAGCAAGTAAAGCCGGGAATTTCCGACGTTCACCGCGAAAAGCTGGTCGCCGAACAGCCAGGCGCAGGTAACCGTCGTCCCCATGCCGCTCGTTTCCATGGTCTCACCGGCGCGCTGGTTGATGAGCTGGTTGGATTCCAGTATCGCTTCCCGCATGGTCCCGATAGGGTCCATACCGTCACTGTTCATTACAGCGGACAGGATCGTTTCTACGGCAATTTCCGCTGCAATTTCACCGGCCTGCTTGCCGCCAATACCGTCTGCAACCATAGCAAAAAGCACCGGTGTGGGATCAGTTTCAGACAGACGGAAGGATGCGGTTCCATATCGGTCTTCGTTGTTCTTTCCGGTGCTGCCGGGATCGGTGAGCGCTTCGACGATGTAGTGTTTTTCTTCTGTTAGGATCAAGATGACATCTCCTCCGTCTCGGTGATGGAAGGCAGCGTTAATTGTGGAGGGGGATTAATTCTGAAGCGAAAACCCACAGTTCCGAAATGAATCTGGTCGCCATGTTCAATCTTCGTTTGAGACCCATTCGTCGGTTTGAAGTTAACATACGTGCCCGATATGGAACCGAAATCGCTGACGAAAAATTCATTATTCGTATTATGAAAAACCCGGGCATGCAGTGCGGCGATCGTGAGCTCTTCCAGTACGATCGTGGCCTGGTTCGGATCGTTCCCCAGTGTAACTTCTGAAGTATGGATCGGGAACGGCGGAATCGGTGTCAGTGCTGCCAGGGAATTAGGATCGTACATCCTTTCAAGGAATGCGATTGGCTCACCACGCGGCGTATTACGCTGCGGCCAATGCAGGCGGTTCGTCCAACGGGTAAGCCGGTCCGTCGGAATGGGTCGCGACTCGGTCTGAACCGGCTGGTAGACCGGGTCCGAAACCGGGCGAGGCCTCGTCTTGATATTTCCATTTCCTGGTTGAAGGTCCGGACGGAGCCTACGAAAACGCAGCAAGACGCCGATTAAGACCGCACCAATGATCAGCACGATAACGGTCACTACGAGCGGGCTGTTTCGCGAGATCGTGGGGACAAAGCCTTCCGGCATGCGCTGCACGGTGATATTGACGGGAGTCTCTAGACTGATGCTGCTCAGACCCAGGCTGTCGAGCGCCTCGACCTGAAGGGTAAAACGGCCGCTCTCTTTGATGTCGTTCAGGGGCCAGACAAAGCGGTCGAACGGAGGCTCGGTGTTTTCCGCCGCGATTTGTCCGTCCACATAAAGCGTCGTGCGGACCAGTTCGCGCGGGTAGCCGTCAGGGAACTCGATCAAAATTTCAATGGGTTGTTCGACCGGGCTGCGACGTTCAGCGCTGAGATTGCCGTCAACATCTGGTACGAGGCTGCGGTAAATATCGTCAGGCGGGGAAACGAAAATCGGATTTGGCGGCAAAACGGATATGTTTAACTGTGCGGGTTGTGAAATCGTTTCGACCCCGGGCTTGACGATCTGGGCCGCGAGTTCGAAATCACCGCTTGAGCGAATGGCCGAAGTATACGTCAGCGCATACACACGCCGCAGGCCGTCAAAATAAACTTCGGGGTCCGGCAGGGTTTCTGTACCTGAGAAGGCAAAAAACCTGCCCCCAGTCCGGTCCGCCATTTCCTGGAGCGCAAGCGCGCCGCTTGATTCAAAAAACGCTTCCGAAGTCACCATCCATACGAAAACGCGCACGTTGGTGTCGATCGCCAGTGATGCAAGATTTTCAATCGAAGGAATCGTGTTTGCGTTGGCTTCCGGTGTGATGTAAAGGACAGCCCGCCCTTTTTCTGGCCCCGTGGTCATATCACCTGCCACTGTAATCGCTTCGGATAAGGTGCGGATGTCCACTTCAGCATTGCGGTGATCCGTTGGCAGCTCGCCGAGGGCCCTGACCAGGCCGGCATATGTATCCAGACGAACCTTGCTGGTGTTTCCCGACATCAAGATCGATAAAACGTCCTGGTCCCGGTTGCGCTGGCCTTCCATCCAGGCATTCAAAGCTTCTACGACCAGGTCGTAGCGGCTGGCGCCGGTCGAATCACGGACAGAAAAAGCCGGACCTGGATCAACAGCGACCACAATCTGCACGCCGGGGGCCTTTTCTTCGAGAGAATCGAGCGGAATCTCCTGTCCATTCTCGACCATCACGATGTCGGCCGGCTGCAAATTGGTTATGAACCGGCCGTCTTCTGACCAGACCTTCAGAAAAGTTTGGATCTGAGGATAAGAACTCGTATCGGGAGCGCTCAAGACAGCTTCGGTTGTAAATTGTGCGCGTGTTAATAAGGGGATCGACACCAGGATCAGTGCCAAAAGCAGAACCCTGAAC
>JBFGQG010000013.1:0-17266 GCA_041564295.1 Anaerolineales bacterium
CACTGGGCCGCTTAAAGCTGCCGTTGATATTGATGGTTGTAGTCATGGTGGTGTCATTCCTGGTGGGTGGTTCCCTGACCAGTGAATTTCCGCTGCCCGAAAATTTCTTGAACATCAGCAATCTATCCATCGATACTTTTTCCAACTTCGGCGCGATCAGCTTGCTCGACCCTGAAGGGGTTCCGGTGGTCTGGTTTCACAACCTGCGCGTCGTTGTGCTCGCGCTCCTTTTTGGTGTGTTCTCTTTCAGCGTACTCGGTCTTTTGGTGCTGATGTTGCCGATAATCCTGATCGGCTACTTCGCCGCTTCTTTTTCCACTGTAGGCTTGAGTCCGGCACTATTTTTGACAGCCTTCATCCTGCCGCACGGCATCCTTGAAATCCCCGCCATCCTTGTGGCAGGCGCTGGCATCCTGTATATCGGTGCGCGAATCGTGGCGCCATCGAACGGGAAGTCGATCGGTGAAGTCTTTGTCCTTGGATTGGCTGAGTGGAGCCGTACCTTTTTAGGTGTGGCGGTCCCATTATTTTTCCTGGCTGCAATCCTGGAAGTATTCGTAACCCCCCTGGTAGTTGTGGCACTGTTGAGTTAACGCGGCATTACGGTGCGCTGCGCCCCCCTTTTTCCCAAGCTGAATTCCAGGCAGGTGATATTTCATCACGAAAAAGCGAGACTTTTCCTAAAAGTCTCGCCTGTATGATGGGTCCTATCGTAAATCCCCTGCCAGGGATTACCAGCCGGAAACAAACGAAAGCCAATCCTCGTTGACATGCAGGTATTTTCCGAAGATGTAATCCGCTGATGCTGGAGGAGCGGATGGACGCGAAAGCAGCGTCATGCCGGCCTGTGCGATCGTGCGTCCGCCTTTCCGGAGGTTGCAGGAAGGGCAAGCGGCGACCAGGTTTTCCCATGTGTGGGCGCCGCCCATGTGCCTTGGGATGACATGGTCCAGCGTCAGGTTAGATGTCCGGTTACCACAATACTGGCATGTATGCCTGTCTCGCCGGAAAATTTCCTGTTTACTCAATTTAACTGCCGGCCTGGGCCGTTTGACCATATAAGAAAGCCGGATGATGGATGGACAGGGAACGTTTTGGCGGACCGTCCGGATATATCCGCGGCCGTTCAGGACGAGGGTCGCTTTGTCTGCGAGGATGAGTCCGAGTGCGCGTTTAACATTGCAAACATTGATCGGTGCAAAGTTTGCATTTAAAACAAGTACAGGAGCGGACAACTTGCTGCTACTCACGGCGAAAATTATAGCATACACTGAATGGTGATATAATTCGCTCGCTATGCAGGATTTTTCTATTGAGCGTGAATTTCGGCCCGAGTTATTATCGCGGCGAGCAGAGGCTCTTGCGTGGATTTTAGCGGTTACCATGCTGGTTACCTGGTGGATATTACAGTCTAACGAGGCGCAATTTACCAGTGCTGCCGTTTTTTTGTTCGTTTTCCTGGTTTTTGCAGCTGTTGGGACCACCTTCAGCAACTGGATCGAACGGCGCACGATACTGCGCATGGACGGCGAAGGCGTGCATTTTGAGAATGGGTTGCGAAACGTCAGGTTCAACTGGTCGGATATCCGGAACGTGCGGGTGCTGCCTTACACCGCAGGATCGAAGCGCGTGCAGGTTATCGGTGAAAAAGCGCACTTCGAGTTTAAAACACTTGCCGAATTAAAATTGAGCGGTGTTGTTAAAGGACAGGCCGGATTTGCCGAAGGTGAAGAGATCCTTGAAGCGATCATCCGCTTTACGAAACTGGTGGTCCAGGATACCTCCGCGCCGTACACGTATTACGCGAGGGATTAACGCCCACAAGGTGAGGAGTGGCCGTCCGGCCGCGTAACAACAGACGCCCTCACTCGAGGGCGTTTTTGATGCAGATATCCTGCCTGCGCCGGATCGCACGGAAGGATGCTCGCACAAGGAGACGGGTGTATTTATATACCGGAGGATAAGGCATGAATATTGACCAGCAAGTCGAATACCTGATGCAGGGCACCCACTACGGGGACGAGACCCTCAAAGAGAATATGGCTCATGAACTGCGCGAACGGCTTGTGGAAGCAGAAAAAGCGGGGCGCAAACTACGCGTCTACTGCGGCTTCGACCCGCGCACTTCCGACCTGCATCTTGGGCACACCGTGCCCATGCGCAAGCTGCGCCAGTTCCAGGAACTCGGTCATGAGGTCATTTTCCTGGTCGGAAATTACACTTCTTTAATCGGGGATCCTTCAGACAAGGATAAGCTGCGCCCTCAATTAACGGAAGAAGAGGTGGCTGAAAATGCACAGACCTACGCCGAACAGGCTTACAAGGTACTCGATCCGGAAAAAATCAAGATAGAGCACAACGCGAACTGGCTTTCTGAACTGTCCTTTGCCGACCTGATCAGGCTGGCTTCCAATTTCACCATTCAGCAATTTTTGACGCGCGAGAATTTTGCGAAGCGATACGAGAACAACGATGCGATTTACCTGCATGAGACCTTCTACGCGATCATGCAGGGCTATGATGCTTACGCATTGGACTGCGACGTGCAGATCGGCGGAACGGACCAGCTTTTCAACATCGTAACTGCAGCACGAAAACTCATGACCTTCATGGGAAAGAAACCGAACATCGCGATCATCAACGACATCCTGCCGGGAACCGACGGCGAGATAAAGATGTCAAAATCGCTCGGGAACCATATCCCGCTCCTTGCCACACCAGAGGATATGTACGGTAAAGTGATGAGTGTTCCGGACAAAGCTATGCCATATTACTTCCGCCTTGTAACAAGCTGGAAACCTGAGGAGATCAAAGAGATTGAAGCGGCTTTAGCGGATGAGAGTCTTCATCCTCGAGATGCCAAGATGAAGCTTGCCAGGGAAATTGTGACTATTTACCATGGAGAAGATGCTGCTCAGGCTGGCGAAGAGGCCTTTATACGCGTTTTTCAGATGGGGGATGTACCGGCAGACATGGATGTCTTCAAGCTGAAACCTGGGATGAGTGTGCTTGAAGTCCTGGCGACCAGCGGACTCATCAGCAGCAATAGTGAAGGTCGACGCATGCTTAAGCAGAACGCCGTCCGTTTCAACGGTGAGACGCTCACTGATCCCCTCGCAATTTTCTCCGGCACAGGTGTGCTGCAGGTCGGTAAACGGAAGTTTGTACAGGTCAAGTGATATCGCCCTAAATGGTCAGATTGAAGAAGCGAGGTTTTCCTAAAAATCTCGCTTCTGTTTTTTTATTCGGCATTCGGAACACGCACTTGCAGTTCGGACAGCAGGACCCGTGTGGCCTCCGCGATGGCATCGACTGCTTTTTCAAAAGCAGCCTGGTTCACCTGGGACGGTTTTCGATAACCGGACACCTTTCTTACGAATTGCAAGGCGGCCGCTTGCATCTCTTCGTCAGTGGGGAACCCTTCCAGTGATCGGAGTTGTTTGATTGATCTGCACATTTTTCAATCCAGATATTTATCGACCAGCAAGGACAGCCTGGAGCGCGTCTCTGCCGTAATCCTGTCTCGATGGGTGGAAAGCGACGTGGATAATGTATCCTCGCAATCGCAATCACGATTGCTCTTGAAGCGAGCCGCAACGTTTCGCAAGGCCTGCTGCGCCGCCTCGAGATTGCTCACCACGGTTTTGAAGACCATATCCGCAGTCACAGCTTCCGCGCTCGTGTGCCAACAATCGTAATCGGTCACATGCGCCATCACTGCATAACAAAGTTCAGCTTCTTTTGCCAGGAAAGCTTCCGGAGAGGTCGTCATCCCGATGATGGACATCCCCCACGAACGGAAAGTATTCGATTCGCCACGAGTAGAAAAGCGCGGACCCTCGATCGTGATAAAAACGCCGCCGGCGTGCACGCGTTTACCGGTCTGCTGGGTGGCGGTGAAAACTTGCTGGGAGAAGTCCTTGCAGAATGGGTCTGCAACCGCAACATGGGCGACCAGGCCGCCGGTAAAAAATGACCGCTCGCGATCTTTGGTAAAGTCGAACAGCTGGTCCGGGACGACGATATCGCCCGGTTCATAATCTTCGCGCAGTGAGCCGCAGGCGCTGACGCTGATGATGCGCTGGACGCCGATCGATTTCAAAGCGTAAATATTCGCACGGTAGTTGATTTCTGTCGGTGAAAGGACGTGTCCTTCACCGTGCCGTGCAAGGAATGCTGTCCGTTGGCCTTCAAGGGTCCCTATCACGATGCGGGAACTCGGTTTACCAAACGGTGTGTCGACTTCTTTGACTACAATATCTTTCAAGTCCTGCATGGAATACAGACCCGAGCCGCCAATGACGCCGAGTAATGGGATTTCTGACATATTAATGCTCCCTGTTTTCTTTAGGGGGTTTCGGCTCGTCTTCTGAAATATCGATGATATCGAGGATCGAGTCCACGGTTGATAAGTCGACTTCCTGGGTGATACCCGGCCTGGCAGTCGGTTTGGTTGTTTTTTTAGATGGATCTTTCCCACGACTGGTGATCTTGTCTGCACCGGAGGTTTGTCCGTAGATCAGGGGTACGCCGGCCATGAGAATCACGTCGCCGGGAGCCATTACCTTCTGATCGATTTTATTCCCATTCACCATGGTCCCACTGGTAGATTCCAGGTCAACCAGCACGAAATTACCGTCGATACCGCGCAGCTGCGCATGGTAGCGTGAGATATGTGCATTTGGGATGACGATATCGTTATCGTCCATCCTGCCGATATTGATGACGTTTTTATCGAGAGTGATGATATCTGCGCCGTTAAGTATCACAAAGGCATTTTTAGGGAAGGATTGATCAGGGTTCGTCATACAACTCCGAGAAAGGCGTGATTTCTGGCTTATTATAACGTTTGTTCGAAATTTCGCTTCAAATAACCGGCATGAGAGGCGTCCGTTGATCGTTTTGCCGCCCCTGTATAATTAACATGATGAATGCGCGTTCAGGTTTTGAAGAGCTGGAGCATACTGCAGATTGGGCTTTGCGCGTATGGGCGATTGACCTTTCCGGTTTACTGTGCCAGGCTGTAGCGGGCATGTTTCAACTGATGGGGACAGTTGCCGGAGACCAGGCCCATGTCGTGGACATCGAAGCGAGCGGAATAGATGCAGAGACTTTACTGGTGAATTTCCTGTCCGAAATCCTACTGCTGGGCGAAGACGAAGGCCTGATGATTGCGCCTTTCGAACCGGACGTGGAAGGCTTCAGGATCCGGTCGAAGGTGCCCGCTTTTAAAATTGAACGGCAGGAAAAAGAAATCAAAGCAGTGACATTTCACCATTTAGAGGTGAAAAATGTTTCCGGGGGGATTGAGACCACGATCGTTTTTGACGTATAGTGCAGTTTGGCGAACAATCGGTGTTCGAAATTCCGGTTAACTGAGGCGCCCTGCTGCATGAGTGCTGACGGTCCGGCCAGTCCGCAATCCGTCCACAAACGGAGGCAAAATGATTGCGATAAAAGATTTGAAACGTATCAGTGATTTCGAATGGGAAATCCCTAAGAACTTCCGAGCGGATATGCGCGTCCCTGTGCGCGTATTCGCCACACGAAAATTGCTCGAATCCGTGATGAAGGATAAATCTCTTGAACAGGCGGTCAATGCGGCGACCCTGCCCGGCCTGGTCGGGCATGTGATGGTTATGCCCGATATGCACCAGGGTTATGGATTCCCGATCGGCGGCGTCGCCGCGACGAAGTATCCGGAGGGTGTTATCTCTCCTGGGGCGATCGGCTACGATATAAACTGCGGCGTCCGCTTATTGGCGTCTCGAATTTCCTATGAAGACGCAGAACCGCACCTGGACCTTCTCGCCACGACGATCGATCAATATTGTCCAAGTGGAGTCGGAAAGAAGGGTACCGTTCAGATAACCGGCAAACAGCTCGAAGATGTCTGCAGGGACGGTTCGGGCTGGGCGCTCAGGAACGGCTTTGCGACCGAGCAGGATTTGCGCCGTACGGAAGAAAACGGCCGCCTGGACGGCGCGGACCCGTCTAAAGTAAGCGAACGCGCGATGGGAAGAGGCCGCCCACAGCTCGGTACACTGGGCGCCGGCAATCACTTCATCGAGATTGACATCGTCGAACAGATCTTCGATGCGAAAGCTGCAGCCGCGATGGGACTTGAAGAAGGCAATCTCGTCGTGCAGATCCACTGCGGATCGCGCGGTTTCGGGCACCAGATCTGTACGGACTACGTACGAGATTTCCAGCAAGCCGTCCGCCGGTACAACATCCAACTGCCGGACCGGGAACTGGTCTGCGCGCCGATGGATTCACCTGAAGGGCAGGACTACCTCGCGGCGATGCGCTGTGCTGCGAACTATGCCTTTGCCAACCGGCAGGTACTCGCGTCACATGTGCGCCGCGCTTTCGAGGATGCGCTTGCCGGGAAAATCAGGAACTGGCACCTGCACCAGGTTTACGATATCGCCCACAATATGGGCAAGATTGAGACGCACGTAATCGACGGTAATTCTATGAAGGTCTGCGTGCACCGTAAAGGCGCTACGAGGGCATTCGGTCCGGGCTCTGCGGAGCTGCCGGATGAATACAAGCCGATCGGCCAGCCGGTACTCGTCCCAGGGAGTATGGGAACGGCATCATGGGTCCTCGTTGGAACCGAAACGAGCATGCGCCACTCCTTCGGTTCGACCTGTCACGGCGCGGGTCGGATGATGAGCCGCAGTAAAGCCAAGAAGACGGTACGGGGGGATAAGTTAATGAAGGACCTGGAGGCTGAGGGGATCCGGATCCGGGCCGGGTCGATGGCCGGGCTGGCGGAAGAAGCGCCCGTTGCTTACAAGGATGTTGATGCGGTTGTCGATACCGTGGTTGGAGCAGAGATTGCTCGTAAAGTGGCGCGCCTGGTGCCGGTGGCTGTGATTAAGGGATAGACGCGGCACTCCCCACATCTTTTTAAATAGAGAGAAAGGGTGACGGATGTCTCAGCCAGGAATGACATGGCAATTCGAAGGCGGTGGTGCGGAGCTGGGATATCCTGGCTCCGTTTTTCTCTGCCGTGCCGGAAAGCACACAAGAGTCCCTTGATATCGGGTTCGAGTTCGGACTGAGGAGGGGCAACAAGAAAGCGTAGCCGAGCGGGTCACCAGAGGCAGCTGTTTTCGGCTCGGACGAATGACCGGGCGAGGGCTTTCAAAAGCCATGTCTGCATTACTGTAACGGATGGATTACGCGACCTGCCAGCGTCGAACATAAGCGCGATCCCCCAGACATCTTGAGGTTGCCGGATCGGTTCAGACGATAGCAGATACTGAGAGGGTGGTTCTGGAGATCAAAAGAAGGGCAAGGCGAATCCGCCAGCTTTGCGCCGGCGAGCAGCCCACATCAGGCGATGGTCCGTCAGGACAGACCTGAACTGCCGGTGAGACAAGACCGCCTTCAAGGTGCACAAAAAAGGTGTTCACCAGCCGCTGAGCTAAACGACGGTTGAGCCGCCATTTGAACCCATTCAACTATGGCAGTACCAGATCCTCCAACTGTCTTGAATTTGCTTGCGTTTAAGCTTCAGCTTGGGTATGTATTAACACGATAGACCTCCGGTTGCACCAGAGGTCTATCTTTTATTTCGAATGCCGTTCCTCAAGATTGAATTTGGGGCGCGTTATGCCATGCATACGGCGGTTAAGCGCGGCTAATTTTAGTGTTGGAGGATCTGCGACAGGAACAGTTTCGTGCGGTCCTCTTTCGGGTTCTTAAAGATGTCTGTCGGTGTGCCGCTCTCCACAATATTGCCTTCATCAAAGAAAAACATACGGTTTGCAACCGCGCGGGCAAAGCCCATCTCGTGGGTGACCACGAGCATAGTCATTCCGCTATTCGCGAGTTCGGTCATTACATCCAGAACTTCCTTGATCATTTCAGGATCGAGGGCCGATGTCGGCTCATCGAAGAGCATGATTTTAGGTTCCATCGCAAGGGCTCGCGCAATCGCCACACGCTGCTGCTGCCCACCGGACAACTGCCCGGGGTATTTATAAGCTTGCTCGGGAATCCCGACGCGTTTGAGGAGCTGGTTGGCTTTCTCTTCCGCCTCGGCTTTCCCTTTCTTGCGGACCTGGATCGGTGCCAGCGTGATGTTCTGCATCACGGTCAGATGCGGGAAGAGGTTGAATTGCTGGAAAACCATGCCGGTCTCCTGGCGGACCATCTCGATGTTGCGGACATCGTGAGTCAGTTCAATTCCATCCACGACAATCTGGCCTTGCTGGTGTTCTTCCAGCCGGTTAATCGTGCGGATAAAGGTGGATTTCCCTGAGCCGGATGGTCCGAAGATGACGATTACCTCACCCTTTTCAACCTCCATGTCGACCCCGCGCAGTGCATGAAAATTTCCGTACCATTTGTGCACATCGCGAGCAATAATGATCGGTTCTGCCATCATATACTCCTTCGATTAGCGTTGTCCAACGCCGAGATTCGCCTCGATGCGGCGACTTGTGTATGAAAGTGCGTAGCTGAAAACAAAGTAGAACAGCGAGATGAATAGGAAGACTTCACGTTGCGTTCCAATATAGTTCGGGTTGGCGATCACGCCTCGTGCGATACCGAGTAAATCAAGAAGCCCCACAATCGCAACCAGCGAAGTGTCCTTGAACAGGCCGATGAACTGTCCGACCATAACCGGGATCACTGTGCGAAGCGCCTGCGGCAGGATAATCCGAGCCATCGTCTGGAAACCGTTCAGACCCAAGGCCCAGGCGGCTTCATACTGGCCATTCGGGATAGATTGTAACCCACCACGAACGTTTTCAGCCAGATAAGCTGCCGAAAACATGGTGATTGGTACCATAGCCCGGATAACCCGGTCTAATTCGATCTGGTCCGGGAGGAACAGGTTCAGCATCACCTGGCCCATGAAAAGCAAGCTGATGAGCGGGACTCCACGGATGAATTCGATGTAGATCACGGACAAATATCGCAATACTGGCAGCTTGGATTGCCGGCCAAGAGCGAGCATCACCCCGATCGGGAAGGAGCCCATGATGCCGACCACTGCGAGGAGCAGGGACAGAAGCAGACCGCCCCAGAAGCGAGTCTGGATTGCTGCCAGGGGCGCTTCTCGGATCAGGTGGTTGTCTCCAACGCCTCGGATCAGAAGGACGATGACCGGGAAATAAAGGATCCACAGGATCGTAACTGTTCGTTTGAATCGATCACCGCCGATCCGACCGACGATCAGGCCGGCGATTCCGATGATGTCCAGTGCAAAAATCTGGAAGGCCGTCGTCCATATGTCGCCCGCTGTCAGGTTTTCCGGTCGAACCGTGTAGAAATACAGGATAGGGAGTAGCGCAAGGACGATCGGAATGGCAACCAGCACGGCGCCGATCGGTTCGGGCCGCCGGATCCTGGAGCCGAATGTCAGCCCGATCACGGCCGCCAGCAGATACAGGCCTAGCCCCAGCCGCCAGACGTAATCAGTCTGACCGGCGATCGCACTCGGATATTGTCCGACCAGGAAGTTGCGGATGTTGTTCGGGATGACCGCCCAGCGCGCGTCGGTCAGCGCCCAGTTGATCGTGCCTCGTAACACGGCGAAGATAATCAGACCGGCAACGATCGTCAGCAGAATGTTGTACCAGCTGTTGAAAAGATTCTTCAACAACCACCCGATAGGCGTCGAACGCTCAGAAGGTGGGGGCTGCATTTCGTTCTTGGTAGATGTAATTGCGGCCATGTCTATCTCTCCACTAGCCGGATGCGCTTGTTGTACCAGTTCATAAACGCCGACGTCAGCAAGCTGAAGGACAGGTAAGTCGACATCATGATGGCTGTCATCTCAACTGCGCGTCCGCTCTGGTTGATGATGGTGCCATAAACCTGGACCACATCCGGATACCCGATGGCAGTTGCCAGGGACGAGTTTTTCGTCAGGTTGAGGAACTGGCTGGTCAGCGGAGGGATGATCACGCGCATCGCCTGTGGGAAGATAATCAGCCGTAGGGTCTGAAAACCGTTAAGCCCCAATGCACGTGAAGCCTCCGTTTGCCCTTTGGAGACCGACTGTATGCCGGCCCGGACCACTTCACCGATGAAAGCAGCCGTATAAAGAACGAGGCCTGAAAGCAAGGCCATGAACTCTGACGAGAGCGTGTTTCCGCCGATGATGTTGAAACCGGCTTCCGGCAAGATAGGGTTGTCTATGTCGAGCGGTGCCTGCGGGAGAACGATCCAACCGACTACGGCAATCGCGAGGAATGTCAATAAGCTCCAGACCGTCAGCAGCGGCATGCGACCGGTACGTTTTCCCTGCCTGTACAGGACGAAATAAACGACAGCAGCGGCTATAAAACCGATCGCGAGGATCAAGCGAAAGGTTGGATATACTGCTGTCGGCGTGCCCCAGGGAACCGACACACCGCGGTTGCTGAATATGATCGGCCCAAACGTTATGGCCTCTCGCACTGCAGGAAATTTCAGGAAGAGACCCTGGTACCAGAAGATCAGGAATACGAGGAGCGGGATATTGCGGAAAATCTCGATGTAGACCATCGCGATTTTGTTTACCAGCCAGTTAGTTGAAAGCCGGGCAACCCCCACCACGATCCCGAGCAGCGTCGCCATGATAATTCCCCAGAAAGCGATGACGAGCGTGTTTAAGATCGCGACATAGTAAGCCTGAATGTACGTGCTCGTGCGCGAATACTCAATGAAGGATTGCGCGATATCAAAGCCGGAGCTTAATTTCAAGAAATCCAGACTCAACGGGATGTTTTGAGCTTCAAGCTCAGAAGTCATGTTCTGGTAAAGCGCAAATATCACACCTGCGACGATACCGAATGCTACGATCTGCGAAATTACATTGATCGTGCGCTCATCCCGCCAGAAGGGGATTGCTTGTTGTTTAGAGGATGAAGTTGTCATTATTTGCCTCCAACAAGCGACTTGTTAGTGGATCTTTCCCAAAAAGGGTTCACGTTGAATGTCAATCGGTGCAGAGATTGACCGGTCAAGGGGGTATGCAAAGCGCGTGACGAAATATACACCCCCTTATTCGGCCAACATCGACGCTGGCAACAACCTTGTGTTGAGAAAAAACTGGGGCAGGCACAGGCGCCTACCCCAGTTTCTGGAAATACTTAGCGGATCGGCGGAGCGTAAATCAAACCGCCGTTGGTCCACAGGTTGTTGACGCCCCGGGGGAGGAAAGTCGGGGTGTCGGGACCCAGGTTGCGGTCGTAAATTTCGCCGTAGTTGCCGACTTGCTTGATGACGTTGTATGCCCAGTCGTTGCTCAGACCGAGTTTAACGCCCATTTCGCCTTCGGTACCGACGAGCTTCCGAACGCTGGGATCTTCGGAGGTTGCGCGGATGTCATCGATATTCGCAGACGTAACACCGAGTTCTTCGGCGGTGAACGTTGCGAAAACGACCCACTGCACGATGTCATACCACTGGTCATCGCCGTGGCGGACAACCGGGCCGAGCGGCTCTTTGGACATCACAGTCTCGAGGATCACGTGCGCGCTGGGGTCTGCCATGACAGTACGGCGGGAAACGAGACCGGAAATGTCGGTGGTGAAACCATCGCAGCGGCCTTCTTCGTAAGCACCGGAGACGTCGTCAGCCGATTCGAACACGAGCGGTGTGTATTCGATGCTGCGGGCAGCAAATACATCCGCCAGGTTCAGTTCGGTGGTCGTACCGGTCTGGACGCAAATCGTCGCGCCGTCGAGGCCTTCAAGGTCGGTAATGCCACTGTCGCCGCGGACCATCATGCCCTGCCCGTCGTAGAAAGTAGTAGCGGTGAAGTTCGCACCAAGTTCGGTGTCGCGCTGAAGCGTCCAGGTCGTGTTGCGGATGAGGACGTCGATTTCACCGGTCTGAAGGGCGGTGAAGCGCTCCTGTGCGGTGAGGGGGCGAATCTCAACCTTCGAAGCGTCCCCGAAGATCGCTGCAGCGAGCGCGCGGCAGTAGTCGATATCAAAGCCGTTGAAGCTGCCGTCTTCTGCCAGGGAACCGAAGCCTGGGAGGGATTGGTTACCGCCGCAGACGAGATTGCCGCGATCCAGGACATTCTGGAGTGTGTTTCCGGTCATATCTTCCTGGGCTGTTTCAGAAGTGTCTGATGATCCTGTATCAGCAGGTGTTTCCGCCGCAGGTGCTGCACATCCGGTAATCAGGAGGGCAAACAGGAGAAGCGTGGTGAGGAACAGAAGTGGTTTACGATTCATTTTCTCCTCCATAGAGATTGGTTTGGTTTAGTGGATTCTTAAAGGTGAAATTGAGATTACGTCTTTATACGAATTACCTCCTTGGTTGTAATCGGCTAAATGTCTTTCATTTTTTACTCTGAGCAACCTGCCAATTACCCGGCAATTCGCCAATCATGGATCGTTGCGATTTCGTCGAATAAGCGAATTGCATTTCACTAATAAAGATCGGAATTTTCCCATTTTGTGTGGCACACCTCTCTTTGTTCTTGGCATCATATCGGGAGAAGTGTTTTGCCTATTCAATTGTCAATAGCGTGTTGGACACACTCAGGGACAGTTGGTCATGGCGGCCAACTTCACTCAATTATATGGGAAATAAAAAAAACGGGCAAGCCGTTACGAGAAATTAAGAATCTTGGCAATCGCACAAACCAGAGCGAATAGGCTCTGAAGGAGGTATTGCAGGAGAATTTTCAAGAATATAATTGACCGGGTATGAAATAACCAGGAGGAATCGAATGAAAATTTTGCTTCTCGGTGCCGGCCTGCAAGGTCGCGCCGCACTTCACGATCTTATACGCAGCAGGGAAGTTTTGAAAATCTCTGTTGCAGACCTGGATATCGAGCGCCTCCGCCACGAAGTAGCGGAACTCAACCATCCGAAGGTGGATAGTATTGGTTTGGACGTCCATGATACCAGCCGTACGGTAGCTTTGATGGAGTCGGTGGACGCCGTCATCCACCTGCTTCCCGCTCAATTCCGGGCTCAGATGGCCCGGTTGGCGATTGACACTGGAGCGCATTTTATCGACGCGTCTTACGCCGACCCGGCATACCATGCTATCCATCCGGCTGCAGAATCGCGCGGCCTCGCCATTCTCCCTGAATTCGGACTGGATCCTGGCATCGATCTTGTTCTGACAGGGCAAGCCCTGATGGAATTCGACGAAGTCCACGAAATTTTCAGCTACGGTGCAGGCATCCCAGAACAATCCGCATCGAATAATCCCCTGCGGTATAAGGTATCCTGGTCCTTCGCTGGAGTTCTGAACGCTTATACACGGCCTGCACGGATCGTCAGGAACGGCAAAGCAGCCGAAATCAGCGCTGATGGGCTCTTCGAGCCTGCGAACGTGCATGAAGTCGACGTGGCTGGCGTCGGCCGGCTGGAAGCCTACCCGAACGGTGACGCAGCGAAATACGTAGAGATGCTGGGACTTACCGGAACTGTGCGGGAAGCCGGCAGGTATTCGATGCGCTGGCCCGGTCATAGTGAAATATGGCGCAAGCTGATCGGGCTGGGTCTGCTGAACGATACGCTTATCGAAGCCGGTGGCGCCAGGGTAGCCCCCAGGCAGTTCATTCACGACCTGCTGCTTCCACAACTGCTATATGGAGATGATGAGAGGGATATTGCGCTGATTCGCGTGGAGGTGGGAGGACTGAAAAACGGCCGTGCGCGGCGTGTTTTGTACCAGTTGCTGGACTATCGTGACCTCGAGTCCGGGCTGCTGGCGATGCAGCGCACGGTAGGTTTTACAGTTTCGATCGGTGCGCAGATGATTCTGCGCGGTGATATTTTGAAACGGGGCTTGCTCTCGCCGCTGCGTGATGTGCCTGCCGGACCGCTGATCGAGGAACTGCGCGCACGAGATATTTTCATACAGCGTCGAGAAGACGTTTTCCTCTAATTCGTTGGTCGGTGGTCGACCATGGAAATGTCGGCCAGGTGGCGTGCGATTGCCTGCCTAAATAATATGGAAATCAACCATAATAACGGCCGTTTAGAAGGGCTTTTGGGGTGAATTTCAAACGAGCGCACGGTTTGAGAATTCCCACCGGCTTCCTCGAACTGCCAGGTCTCGATGAAATGCGTCGCCAGGCGGCTGAGCGGCGGGGTAAATTCGTGCAGTTTGATCCTGATTCTTTTCCCCGGTTCCCAATCGAGGATATCTTCTACGTGCCGGGAACCGTCGGTGTTGCGGACACTGATCCGCGATCCGGACATCTCGTCCGTCCGGATGAGATATTCTGCGCTCGCGATCCCCGGCAGCGGTCCGAATCCGGAAAACCCGGGCCAGCGGTTGACGTTTGCGATGTCTTCGCAGATATCCTCTGCCCGTTTCGGGATAACCGCGCTGCACGAAAAAACAATGGGCCTGGCGATCATTCTCTTCTCCTAATTTACCGCCAGCTCATGTCCCGATGATCGGCTGGCTCGCAGACTGGCAGGCTCGGCACACTGCTCACCCCGAAATCTCGGCAACTTTCGCGCCAGTCAGGTCGATCAGGTCCTTTACAGGGATCAGGATGCTTAATCCTCTTTGGCCGCCCGAAATGTAAATCCTGTCGAACGCGAGGGCGAATTCGTCCAGGATGACATCAAAACCCTTATTGATCAGCGCGATTGGCGAGATTCCGCCCGTTTGCAGTTGGGTGAGCGCTTCCGCCTCTGTTTGGGTCGGCAGGTTAATTTTCTTTTCACCTGCGGCAGCTGCGACGGCCTTAAGGTCGACTTCGGCGGGTCCGGGTACGATAGCGAGGATAGGTTTACCGCGTCCGGTGCGCGTGGTCACGATCGTTTTGAATACCTGCTCGGGTGATGCGCCAAGCAGACTGGATGTTTCGAGTGCGCTCCTTTTATCGTCATCCGGGAGCTCAAAGGCCTGGTAATCGATCCCGTTCGCATCAAGCAGACGGGTCACGTTGTTGCGTATAGACATTGTGTGGTTGGAATATAGTAATTATTCCTGTGCATTTATTGGCAGGGTAAGCCTGAATACTGCACCGCCATCCGGATGGTTCGACGTTTCGAGCGAGCCTTCATGGGCCTGGGCAAGGCGTCTGGCGATGGAAAGTCCAAGACCAGTGCTGCCATCATCACGGTTGCGCGCACGGTCGCCACGGTAAAAGCGTTCAAAAATGAACGGCAGGTCCTCCTCCTTGATGCCCGGGCCTTCGTCACGAACCGTCAAGACGACGGATTTCGATCCGGAGGCCAGATTCAAGTAAACTGTCCCATTCTCCGGAGAGAAGCGCAGCGCATTGGCTATCAGGTTGGTGATAATCTGGCCGATCCTGGCCGGATCAAGGTTGATTTTATCCGCCTTTGCAGGTAGATCGAGCGCGAATCGAACATTTTTTGCATCCGCTTCGGGTTTCATTTCATTTATTCTGCGTTCAAGAAAGGCTGCGAGGTCGGTCGGAACCTTCTCGAGCGATAAATGACCGGCATCGGCAAGCGCGAGAGTCCGCAGATCGTCCACGAGCCTCTCCAACAGCATATTTTGCTGATGTAGCGGTTCGAGCTGTTCTACTTCGAGCGGATACAGGCCGTCCAGCATCGCTTCGATGTTGGCCCGTTGAATCGCAAGTGGATTGCGGAGCTCATGGGCGATATCCGCGGTCAGCGCTTTTCGCCGGGCCTCCGCGTTTTGGAGCGATTCAGCCATTTCGTTGAACGTCCTTGCGAGCAGGGCTGTCTCGCTGCCACCGCGCGGTCGAACCCGCTGGCTCAAGTCTCCGCGGCCCATGGCCTCCGCAGCCCGGGTCAGCTCACGGACGGGACGCATGAGAAAGTAAGCTAATAGAGTGGCTAAAACCAGCGAGAATGATGCAGCGATGCCGGCTGCAATCATGGCTGAGCGGGTCAACCGCTGCTGAAGCGCTGCTTCTATTCCGGGCATCGGGACTATCGGTGCATCCGGCAGCAGGTAACCGATGCGTTGATTGCCCTCATAAAGAGCGATCGCCTGTTTGAGCTCTTCACTGGACAGGATTTCCTGCCTGCGCCCGGGACCATGCCCTCCCTGTTGCTGCCCATGTACAAACAGCACCCGACCTTCAGCGTCGACGAGTGTTACAGGCGACATCATTCCCATCGGGCCGCCTTGCCCGGCGCGCTGGTGCAGCATAACAGCATCTACGCCTTCCCAACTCCCCATTTTGTGGAAATGTGCCTCGAGATCTTCGACAAGCTGCACATTCCCGGAAAGCCCGCCCCTGGTCAGGAACTGGACAACGTCACCACGTATTCGCCAGGTCGTCATCAATAGTAGGGCAGCCGAGGTAACGAGGACGATCAGGAGGAAAGAAAGAAACAGGCGTAAGCGCATGGCAGGTTATCCTTGCCTGGCGAAACGATAACCGACGCCGAATACCGTCTCGATGTAGCGTGGATTTTTCGGGTCCGGCTCCAACTTCGAACGCAGGTTCTTGATGTGTGCATCGATCGTCCGCTCATACCCTTCGTAATAATGACCCTGGCCGATTTCAAGCAATTGCTCGCGTTTGAACGCACGACCTGGCGCACTCGCCATCCCGACGAGCAGCTTGAATTCCGTGGGAGTCAGGTCAATGAGTTCCCCTGCTCTCAAGACCTGGTGCGCCTGCAGGTCGATTTCCAGGTCCAATGCGCGGAGGACTTCTACCGGTTCCGATTCTTGATTGAACCTGCGAAGCAGTGCACGCACGCGTGCGACAACGACGCGCGGTGAATACGGTTTTGTGACGTAATCGTCTGCACCGAGTTCGAGTCCGATGACCTGGTCGGTTTCTTCAACACGAGCGGTGACCATGAGAATAGGGGTCTTAGATTTTCTGCGTATCTCCCGTGCGATGTCGAGGCCGTCCATGCCGGGGAGGTTGAGATCCAGCATTACAAGGTCGGGACGAGCATTCTCCCATGTCGACAGGCCGGTGTCCCCACGGTAGGCCGTGAGGACATCGAACCCCGCCTTTTCCAGGTAGCTGCGGAGCACTTTGACGAGTTCTGGCTCGTCTTCAATAATCAGGATGGTCGCCATTTTCCAATTATAACGATACGGGGCAGGTGATCCAACCACCTGCCCCAGTCGAATTTTCATTAGCGCTGAGAAATTATCCGTCAGTTGCCCCGTTGTCCAGCGCTGGGGCCTGGTTCCAGGGGCCGGGGTGTCCGTCACGACCGTGCATTCCGCCAGAGCGCCCCCAGCCGGGGCCGTCCATCATGCCGCCTTTCCCATGAAAACCGGGTGCACCATGAAAGACGCCGGGTCCGAATGATTCAAACCAACCACTTTCGAATTTATCCTGCAGCTGCTGGAGCA
>JBFGQG010000014.1:0-17260 GCA_041564295.1 Anaerolineales bacterium
GCATGGATTACACTGAGGCCGCAGACACCGCAGGTACTCCCCTGGGCACAATTAAGAGCCGTTTGGCAAGGGCCAGACAGTCGCTGCGCGATTGTCTTCAGGGGTTCGGGGAACTTTTACCGACTGCTTTCCGTTATGAAAGTAGTATGTGATGTCTTGTAGGGCAGGAGCAAATCGAGTCGTTTTGAATTTCGTTTACGATTGTCCTTACAGCCCATTGCATAATAAATCCTAGTGAGGGTTCCTGGCCATTCGACCGATGATGGAATCAAAAGCAGGAAATGACGAATTGCGCAGCAACCCGGTACGTTGAATGAAGTTTAATTATGAAATCTATTAACCAAAAAGATTTGGAAGCGATTTCCGCATATATCGACCAGGCTCTGGATCGAAAAGAACAGGCCAGGCTGGAAGCGCGTCTGAAGAATGAACCTGCGCTGCGCGCTGAACTGAACAGCATGCGGCGCACGCGACAGATTCTTCGGTCCACGCCGGCCATGCGCGCCCCGAGGAATTTCACCCTGACCCCGGAGATGGTCGACGCAGCTGCGCGGAAGCAGAACCGGTTGCTGCCTGTGACGCGCTTTGCGTTTGTGCTTGCCAGTATCTTTTTCGTCTTTGCGCTCGTCGGAAACTATACGCTGGGGAACCTCGCAGCGCCACAAACCGAACAATCGATGGCCATGTCTGCGCCGGCGGACCCGGCTGCGGTCGAAGAAGCCGCTGCATCAGACATGATTGAAGAATCCGCCGCGGGAGCGACCGAAATGGAAGCTGCCGCAGTACAAGAAGAACCGGTTGCGGAAGATATCGTTTCGGAAGAAATTGCCATAGAATCTGCGGGGATTGAGGGCACGCTTGAGCCTGCAGCTGAGTCATTGCAGGCCATGTCGCCGACGGAGGAAGCGCTCTCCATCGCAGCCGAACCGCCGGCGGAAGAGGACGATGCAGCCGATCTCGCTCGGACAATGGATGCGGAAGAGAGTTCGGCAGAAGGCGATGCGGCTTCGGAAGCGCCAGCGGAAAAAGTCGACCTGGAAGAAATGGAGGCGGCGGGAGCACCATGGAGCATCTGGATGATCGCTGCTGCAATCTCCGGTGGGCTCGCCCTGGCGAGTGGTGGTCTGCTGCTGGCACTCCGGCGCAGATAATGTCTGGTTTTTTGGAATTAACTCAGGGCAGGTGTGAAAAGCACCTGCCTTTTTCATTTATTTTCGAGAGAAGTTGTGCCTGGTGTAGAGACTGCCTATGGTAAACTAAAAATTATTCACCCCTTGTAGAGATTCCAAGGGGGCTCCTTTGGGGAGGACGGCTGGGGCCGGAATAATCTCTGGTTCCATGCGGGCGTGGATTTTGTTTGCTTCAGGTGAATCCCTCCTTTACCCCATTCATAATTAATTCTGGAGTCGATTTCATGAATTCAAAAGTGATCAAACCCATTATCTGGCTTATGCTCTTCATCCTTGCTGTCGGCCTCGGGTGCAACATCCTCGCAGGCGCTGCAGCCACGCCGACCGTCGCGCCGCCGACCGACGTCCCTCCAACAGATCCACCACCGACCCCCATCCCATCTCCAACAGAGGAGCCGCCTACACCGACGCCGATCCCGACTCGAGAACCAGTCACACTTCCGACCAATCCGCCGGCTACAGAATCACCGCCGGTCGAGACTCAGGCCATTATCATCGAGGAAGAAGATCCCCCGGCTTTTTACATCGAAGAATTCGAAGGGAATCTTTCCAACTATTCCTATATTGTGGTTCTCGGAGTGGACAGAGGTTCCGACATGGTCCATGCAGATTCGGGGCAGCTTGAATTTGAACTTGAAGCTCGCGACACCTGGGTGTATTTCACCTACGATCCGTGGTCATATGAGAACGTCCGTATCGGCATGAGCGTCGAGAACCGCGGGGTGAACAGCCAGCGCGTGAGCCTCACGTGCATGGTCTCTGAAGACGGCTGGTTCGAGTTCAACATCGGCGGCGACGGCCTGTACGAGATCCTGGTCTATGATGCCTTCGACGACCGGTTCGTCCTCGTCGGAAACGGCGGCTCAACGGCGATCAACCTCGGGCGAGCCACCAATGAATACATCGCAGAATGCATCGACGATACGCTGAGCCTGTATATCAACGGGCAGTTTGTAAAATCGGTTCCCGTACCGAACGATTTCCTGTTCCTGAGCGAGGGCCTGGTCGGGTTTGCCGTCTCTTCCTTCGATGTCGTGCCTGTCCGCATCAATATTGATTGGTTCGGGATCGAAGCGCCCTGACCTTCACCCCATGCATAAAAACAAGGCTGCACTTTTTCTGCAGCCTTGTTGGTTTTAAACAAGTGGAATGGCCGTATTATTTATCCAGGTCGCGCGCTTCACCGTCGATAACTTCGCCGGGGTCAGGATCACGCCATTCTCCATGCAGGATATTTCGAATGGCCTCTTCGTGCTCGCTGACGACCTCCGGCGGGCAAAGTTCGACAAAAACGGTGCTGCCAAGCCACAGGATGATGGCATCATCGAGGGGGCCGGGAGCGAGGTCGGGGACAAAAAGGTAGAACAGCGCCCCAATCGGGAGGATCTTCAGCAGCGGATTGACCCTGTTGTCCGTCATCAGGCGCAGGATCAGGCGGATGCGATCGCTGAAACCTTGAAAAAAGCCGCCGGGTGGTGTGATATTTCCGGAATTATCGGGCATGGAAACCTCCTGAACGGCATAGCCGAATGCCGTTCGTTAATTATACGGCTTAGGCCGGGCTGCGTTGCGCAGGTCCGAGTAAAATAAGTCGATGTCGATACAATACGAACGGTTCTTCCGGATAAGGTCATATGAATGCGACGCTTACGGGCATGTCAACCATGCCAATTACCTCCGGTTCATGCAGGAGGCTGCCATTGAAGCCTCGGCTGCTGTGGGTTTCGATACGCGCCGCTATGCTGAGATGGGTCAATTCTGGTTGATCCGAGAAACGGATATCGAGTATATTTCCCCGCTCTTTTATGGTGACGAATTGATCGTCAGGACATGGGTCGTCGATTTCCGCAGAGTCCGTTCGCGGCGCAGGTACGAATTCTTCAAGAAAGGCGAGCAGCACCCGGTTGCCAGGGCAACGACGGACTGGGTATACCTTGACCACGCCGAACGCCGGCCGGTTGCCGTTCCCGATGAGATGGTTCGAGCTTTCCTCCCGGACGGCAGCCTGCCCGGTGCGCAGCGTCATGAGCCTTTCGCACCTTCGCAACCACCGGAAGGGGCCCATATTCACAGGCGCAAAGTGGAGTGGCGCGACCTTGATCACGTGGGGCATGTCAACAATGCAGTCTACCTCTCGTATACGGAAGAGGCCGGCTTAGATGCTGCCCGGGCTCACGGGTGGCGCCTTCAAAATATGTTTGACGAAAAATGGGGGATCTTTACCCGGAGGACGCGGGTCGAATACTTTGCGTCCGCTTTTTTAGGGGACGATCTTGAAATTGCGACATGGCTTTCACCGCCAAGGCGAACGTCCATCACGCGCTACCACCGGATCCGCCGCAAGGATGGCGGCGAGTTGCTCCTGAGAGCAGAATACGTGTGGGTCATCGTCGACCTGGAGACGGGTCGCCCCATTCCGGTCCCCGATTCTTTCGTGCGGGCTTTTCAGTCCAACATGAGCGCTGAATAGCGCAGTGGGCGAAAGCGGACTCAACAGGCCGCTTCATATCTATTCTGTGCAAACAGAATCGCTCTTGAATTTGGGTCAAAATTTCTTAGCCCGAAATCAGGAAAATCAAAGCGGACTTCAATAATCCTTAAATTTAACTTGACAAAAATGAAAAATCCTATAGAATATTGATTATTCCAGATAAAAAACTAAATTTTCTTTGATTAAAATTTAGAATATTTAATCACCGAGCTAACAAATTATGTTCCCTGCCCCCCGCATTTGTCCCGTTTGTCAAGAAGAATTGTTGCTTACGCGTCTTGAGTGCCGATCGTGCGACACGAGTATTCGAGGAAGCTACCATTTCAGTGGTCTGGCGCAGTTAAATGCCGGACAGCTGGAGTTTGTTGAAACGTTTATCCGCTGTGAGGGAAAGTTCAACCGGATGGAGAAAGAGTTGGGACTTTCCTACCCGACGCTGCGGGCGCGCCTGCACGATATCATTCATGCGCTGGGTCATACTGTTGGAGAATCCCCGGCCGAAATCGTCACGGAGAAAGAACGCGCACAAATCCTTGACCGGATCTCTATAGGCGAACTGACGCTAAACGAGGCGATGGAGCTCCTTGAGGGTTAGACTGGATTTCGATCATGACAATTATCACCTTCCCATTATCTGAATTGAGACCGGCCCACCCGCACCTGCGCCGGTTTAATGTGCGCACAGATCTCCGCCGTGTCGCTGACCTTGTCGAGCAGTGCTTTGCAGATACGCTCGACCTCGACGGCAGGCGTTATGTCCAGCAGATGCGGCGCACATCCGAGCATGCCCGGTTTCTGACGTGGGCTTCAGGGGTTGCGAACCGGGCGTCTTTTCCTTTCAGCGGTTTCGTCTGGGAGCAGGAGGGTGCGATCGTTGGGAATTTGAGCCTGATCCCGATGAACGCCCGGAAAAGCAAGATCTTCTTAATTGCAAATGTCGCCGTCCATCCGGATTATCGCAGGCGCGGTATTGCCAGGAAACTTACAGAGTATGCCCTCGAAGATTGCCGCAGCCGCAAGGCCGACGAAGTCTGGCTCCATGTGCGAGAGGATAACGCTGGCGCGCGCGCGCTTTATAACGGTATGGAGTTCCGCGAACGTGCGCGGAGGGCAAGCTGGCAATTCCACCGGCGGGTCACGGACAGCTCTGCGCCTGCTGGTGTGCGGATCTGCGGGCTGCAGCACCGGCACTGGCACCCGTTCTTGAAATGGATGAATCGGCTGCATCCGGACCATCTGGACTGGTATCTTCCATTGAATCTGAATATATTTCGACCCGGCCTTATCGGGATGCTGCACAGGTTTTTCAGCAGCTCTTCGATCCGGGTTTGGGCGGCTGAACGCGGCGCGGTGCTCCTGGCAGCGCTCGCCTGGCAGCGCACATATGCAGCCATGGACCGCCTCTGGCTCACGGTCCCTGAAAAAATCAACGACCTGGTTGTCGAATCACTGATAACCAGTGCCCTCTCCGAAATCCCAACGACAAAACCCCTTCACCTCGAATTCCCCGCCGGATTGGCCACCGGAGCGATTGAAGCAGCAGGTTTTACCCACAACCACACATTAATCTGGATGCAATATGGAGGTCTTAATGATCGGAACGGTTCAAGCAGCTGACCTGTCCAAGGTCTACCAGACAAAACAACGGAAAGGCCTTTTCAAAGCTGAACGGCGCGATGTAGATGCGCTTCAAGAGGTCTCTCTTGAAGTCAACCAGGGTGAAATTTTCGGCCTATTGGGTCCGAACGGAGCCGGCAAGACCACGCTGATCAAGATCCTTACAACGCTGCTCCTGCCTTCATCGGGCGAAGCATTTGTCAATGGTCATCACATAGAGAAGAATTCCAACGATGTGCGCGCGACCGTAGGCTGCATGTTGATGGGTGAGCGCGGTCTTTATTGGAAACTGACAGCCCGCGAAAACCTGGTCTATTTTTGTGCGCTATACCATTTATCGCCGCAAGCAAGGGTCCGGCGTTCTGATGAGATCATCGAACTGCTGAATCTCGGCGATATTGCCGATCGGTCCGTGGAGACATTTTCATCCGGTCAAAAAATGAAGCTGGCTTTTGGTAAAGCGCTCGTCAATGATGCGCCTCTGCTCATCCTGGACGAACCGACGAATACGCTCGACGTACCTTCCGCCAGCGAACTACGTGCTATCGTCCGTGATCTCAATGATCAGGGAAAAACGATCATCTATACCACGCACATCATGGCAGAGGCGGAGACGCTTTGTGGCCGGGTTGCAATCATCGACCGCGGCCGTTTGCTGGCAGTCGGGGATGTTCCGGAACTGAAAGCTTCCCTGGGGCGAGACCAGGTCACCAGGATCGAAGGCGTGATCCCTGCGAAGGCCGCGGAAGCGGTGCGTGGGCTTTCCATGGTCCGGCAGACCACTTTGTCGGCAGAAAACGGTGTAAATTGCCTGACCGTCATGTCGTCCAACGGTAAAGATACGCTGCCGAAACTGATCGAAACGCTGTCAGCTTCCGGCGCTGTCATTCAAAAAATCTCTCCCGAAGAAGTCACATTGGAAGATGTGTTCATCGCAAAAACCGGCCGCACGCTGGCCGAGGACACGCGCGCAAATTCGCGCTAGGAATCTCGCATGAGGATGACCACAGCTGTTTTGCGCACAAATGTATCGACGATGCTGGCTTCAGCCAGGATGCGGCTCCTGAACCTGGCCCGTTATCCAGGCCAGCTTGTAATGGACTTCATCATCCCGATCGTCCTGGCTTCAATGCCGATCCTGCTTGGCCGCGCAACTGCCGGCGACCAGGCTGCTGCTGTTTTCGAAGCCAATACCGGCACAGGCAATTACGTCGCCTATATGATCATCGGTTCAAGCGTATTTTCAATGGTTTCTTATGCGTTCTGGCACATTGCCTACTGGGTGCGCTGGGAAATGGAAACCGGTACGCTGGAGGCGCTCTACCTGGCGCCGACGAGCCGGCTGTGGGTCGCGTCCGGTGTGGGGCTGTACAGCCTTGTCAGGTCCGTGATTTCGATGATCGTTTCGTATTTCCTTGGATCCTGGATCCTCGGCGTAAACCCCCTGCAGGGTGAATTGATGCTGGCATTTGTCTTTATCCTCGTCGGCGCCGTACCGTTGTACGGTGTAGCGCTCCTGTTCGGTGCACTGGTGTTGAAGTTCTAAGACGCCTCTGCAATGATTAGCCTAATGCAGTGGCTCGTCAGCTTTTTGATGGGCATCTTCTTCCCGATTGCAATTTTCCCACCGCTCGTTCGATTCATTTCGATGGCCTTTCCGCCGACCTGGTTGACCAACGGCGTTCGATCTGCCATCCTTGGCGTCGGGTATTTCTTTGGAGAATGGTACCTGGACCTGGCGATGCTCTGGGTGTTCATGATCATCGCTCCCCTGGTCGGATACCGCGTATTCCAGCGGGTCGAGAACGGAATAAAACGTAACGAAGGGGTTGGGCAGTACTAGCGAGACGGCATGTCAGAGAACTGGCGAGAGGCAGATGTATGTCAACTTTCAACCAACAAACCAACACACAACCCATGAACATCAGATCCTCCTCTTACGAACAATACACTGGCCTCCGGGCGACGTGGAGCGCATTTTGGGCCATGGTCCGCAAGGAATTGATCGTGCTCTCCCGGTATCCGGTCCAATTTTTTACGTCTTTTGCGCAGGTCTTTCTCATCGTCGCCGTCTTTTCTCTTGCCGGGATGATGTTTGCTCCTGCTGGTGAAGATGCTGGGGCTGTGACTTCGGGTGTCGTCATTTACGGGTTCATTTTGTTCATATTCCTTTCCGATACGCTGTGGAGCATCGGTGTGAACGTGCGCCGCGAGCAGGTCCAGGGTACGCTGGAGCAGCTCTACCTCAGCCCTGCAAGCAAATTTGCCAACCTGGTCTCGCGCGTGACCAACCTCCTGATCTGGACCGGCTCGCTCGCTCTCGTGGCGATGTTTGGAATGCGTGCGATTATCGGCTCCTATCCTGCGCAGAACGTCGGGCTGGGGATGGTCATATTGATCCTCGCGTTGAGCGGAACGTTCGGCATCGGTTTTGCGTTCGCTGCGCTGACACTCCGGTTGAAAGAAACCGCCAACACGCTGGCCAACCTGCTCCAGTTTGCCTTCCTGATCCTGACAGCTAATTTCTTTCCTTTTTCAGCGCTGCCTGAACCGGTGCTCTGGATTTCGAGGGCCATTCCACTTTCGTACGCAGTGGATGCGTTCCGGTCTACGTTGATGGGGTACCCGGAAGGTTTCCCGGAGCTCGCGCCGATCGAGGTAGAGCTCTGGGTGGTATCTGTTTTTGGTGTCGTGATGCCGTTATTGGGCTACTGGTTGTACCGGCGTGCGGAAGATCATGCGCGGCGCACCGGAAGCCTGGCGGAATTCTAATTCTTGGCGATAAGCCGTATACACAAGGAGTCTATGATGTCCCAACAAGAACGAATGAAGATATTGGAAATGATCGCAAGTGGCCAGATCACTGCAGAAGAAGCGGCACGACTGCTGGATGCAGCAGGTTCTGCAGAGACGTCCGCGCCCCCTGAGACCGTGAGGACCGAATCGCTTTCAGATAAGTTCGAATCGGTAGATATATCGAAGATGAAAGGTCGCCGGCTGCGTGTGAAGGTCGTCGAAACGAACGGCGCCAGGGTGAACGTCAATCTACCGCTCAGCCTGATGGAGGTCGGGTTGAAGATCGGCGGGCGTTTCGTCGATGAACTCCGGGATCTCGACGCTGAAATGCAAATGCTCATCGAGGCGATACAAAACGACGTTCAGGGCAAGATCATTGAAGTCGACGACGAAGATTCGCACGTCGAAGTGTATATCGAATAGGCCGAGTTTTAACGGAGGAGGAAATGGAAAGCAACACGCCCAGACTCTCGGGCATGACGGGATTTGTCGTTCTGTGGCTGGGCCAGATCATATCGGTGCTGGCATCGTTCATGACCCAGTTTGCCCTGACGATTTGGGCGTTTCAAGAAACGGGACAGGCGACGGCACTGGCGCTCGTGCAGGTTTTCTTCATCACCCCGTTCTTGCTGATCTCGCCGGTCGCTGGTGTGCTCGTCGACCGCTACAACCGCAAGCTCATGATGATGCTCAGTGATTTCGGCGCCGGTGCTGCGACGATCTTTATTCTGGTCATGTACGCCCTGGGCAGCCTGGAGATCTGGCATCTCTACGTCGCTGCGGCAATCAACGGCACGTTTAACAGCTTTCAGTGGCCTGCATATTCTGCAGCGATCAGCTTGATCGTACCGAAAGAGCAGTACGGCAGGGCAAACGGAATGATGTCTCTCGTAGAAATGGGGCCAGGGGTGATCGCTCCGATGATGGCGGGCGCGCTGCTGCCGTTGATCGGGTTTGCCGGTATCCTCTGGATCGATGTTGTGACGTTCTCCCTGGCCATTGGCGCGCTGTTGTTGATCTACGTCCCTCAGCCCGAGGCGACAGAGGAAGGACGCGCAGCTGAAGGCGGCATGTTGAAAGAAGCCGTGTACGGGTTCAAATACATCTTTGAACGCCCCAGCCTGCTGGGGTTGCAGCTCGTATTCTTCTTCGCAAACTTCTTTGCTGGAATAGGCTATGCATTGTTTGCGCCGATGGTCCTCGCCCGGACGGGGAACAACGAACTCATCTTCGGATCCGTCCAGTCGATCGGTGCGATCGGCGGCGTGATCGGTGGCTTGCTGATGTCTACATGGGGCGGGTTCAAACGGCAGGTGAACGGGGTCCTGGTCGGTTGGATCATCGCCGGCATTGTCGGGCAGAGCCTGTTCGGTTGGGGGCAGAACCTGTTGATCTGGGGGATCGGCGTTTTCCTTGGAGCGATGGTCGGGCCAATTATTAACGGCTCCAACCAGGCCATCTGGCAGGCCAAGGTCGCGCCGGACTTGCAGGGCCGCGTGTTCTCCGCACGCCGGCTGATTGCATGGCTCACGACACCCATCACACCGCTTATCGGCGGTACACTGGCGGATTTCGTTTTGGAGCCTGCACTGGCTGAAGGCGGTTCACTGAGCGGAACCCTGGGTTGGTTGGTTGGAACGGGACCGGGAGCCGGGATGGCTTTGATCGTGATCGTCGCGGGTGTGCTCGCGTCGATGGTGGGGGCGGTGGGCTACGCTTTCCCGGTCGTTCGGCAAGCAGAGCAGCTCCTCCCGGATCACCAGCAGGATGCAAAAACACCCCCGACCGCACCAAAAACCGAATCGGTGAGCGAGGGAGTCGCCGTCAATTAATACAATTTTCGTGCATTGACTGAATCATATAGTACAAATGTCTATTAAACGTCGAACGCCAGGGTGAGGGGGGCACCCTGACGTCCGACGTGAGTATAGTACCTTGAGTTTTTGATTTTGGCAAGGGAGATTCATTAGGGTTTATTAATTTATTTTCAAAATATTGAGAATAAAAAATAATGGAGGGGTTTGATGAAAATTATCCCGTGGGACGATAAAAAATGGCAAATTCGGTTCTTTTCTCTGTGGGCGGGACAGGCAATTTCCATATTTGGGAGCCAACTGGTGCAGTTTGCCCTGGTCTGGTGGCTCACGGAGGAAACAGGATCCGCAACCGTCCTCGCAACAGCATCCCTGGTGGCTTTTCTGCCGCAGGTCATTCTCGGTCCGCTGGCAGGGACTTTTGTGGATCGTTGGAACCGGCGCTTAACGATGCTTGTCGCCGACGCCGGAATCGCGATGGCGACAATTGTACTGGCTTATCTTTTCGCCCAGGGACTGGTGAATATCACATGGATTTATGTTGTGCTGTTTTTAAGGTCGATCGGTGGGGGATTTCATTATCCGGCGATGACAGCCGCGACATCCTTGATGGTCCCCAGGGACCAGTTGACCCGTGTGCAGGGTTTGAACCAGATTCTGCAAGGTATACTGGTGGTTTTTTCCGCACCGGTCGGCGCGATCGCGGTCGAATTGTTGACTACCCAGTCTATCCTGATGATCGACGTCGTCACGGCTGGTTTTTCGATCCTGCCTTTGCTGGTGATGCTGATTCCTGAGCCGGTTCGTAAAGCGGACGTCAACGGCCAGCTTGAAAAAGCTTCATTTTGGCAGGATTTTAAGGCCGGTTTTATATATGTCGCTTCATGGCCCGGTCTGTTGATGATCATACTGCTCGCAGTCCTGTTGAACTTTCTCCTGACCCCTACCACTGCGCTCGAACCGCTGCTTATAACAGACCACTTTGGCGGGGGAGCCCTGCAGTTGGGTTGGTTTAAATCGGCTTTTGGCGGGGGAATGCTGGTCGGTGGCCTCCTGCTCAGCATATGGGGCGGATTCAAGAAGCGCATAATAACGAGTCTGTCCGGCGTCAGCCTGATGGGCGTGTTCTTCATGCTTCTTGGGCTGTTCCCCAGTAATCTATTTTTAGGTGCCGTTGGGGCTGCGTTCATGATTGCTGTCATGATGCCCCTGGTAAATGGCCCGCTGCACGCGATTTTGCAGGCCACGGTGGATGCAGACATGCAGGGACGCGTTTTCACCCTCGTGGGCAGCATGTCGGCGGGGATGTCGCCTCTTGGATTGCTGATTGCAGGTCCGGTAGCAGATGCCTTTGGTGTGCGGATCTGGTACGTGATTGCTGGAATCGCGTGTTCAGTGACAGGGCTCGCAGGTTTCCTTATCCCGGCCGTAATGGGGATAGAGGAAAACAGCAACCAAAGGAAAGCCGAATCTTTCGAGACTCCCTCAGAGACGCAGTCTACTGTGACCGGATAATGCCTTTCAGGGGTTGATAAAAACCGTGCCGACGGTTTCTCCGCTCTCGGTCGTCAGGATGATCTGGACGGCGCCGAACTCACAGTTTTCGTAGTACATCGAAATCATCGATGAACCGTCGCCAATGACTTCGGGCTCGGAGCATCCGCGTGCAGGCAATTCTCTTTCGAAGAAATCTGCCGCGTCGCTGAGTGAAAGAGCCGTTGAAAAATTGAGGATTTCGCCGAACTGTGAAACATTGAAAACGTCTTCAGGAAGCGGTACCGAGAAATCACCTGCGTTTGCACCGGTACAGCCCTCGGGAATTTCAAATGTTACCGGTACGTCAAAATCGTAAAAATTCAGCTCGTAATAAAGGTCGCCTTCGAGATCCGCATCCTGGCTTAAGCCTTCGTTGACCCCTGTACCTATCAATACCATCCGCACGACATAGGCCCCGTCCCTGGCAAGGTTAATTCGGCCTTCCTTGACCTCGGAAATACCAAAGCCCGTTTCGCTGGAGTTGTCAATATTTTCACTGGTAATCGTATAGACGTACGTGTCGACCCCGTTGACGAACTCTTCGCCGCTGAATGCCGCCTGGCCGGTGAACCCGCCGTAAGTATCGAGAGCAACGTCAAACGGATTACCCTGGAGGCCGGCATCGCCGGAGACACAGCCGAAATCGGGCGAATAGAGGTACTCTGTCCCATCGAATTGAGCGAAGATCATCGATTCTTCGGTTCCCATCACCGCCTGACCGAAGGTTGTGAATTTCTGGGAGGTTTCAAACGGCTCGATCTGAGTGGCGCCTTCCATCAGGAGGCTGCCGGTCACACCGTTTGCGGCGGAAAATGCATAATTGAGGGAGGCCTTGTACGTATTGAATAATTCGGGTTTGAACTCAAAATTCGGATTGCTGAAGTCGAACGGTTCGCCTGGAACGAGGGAATTCTGACCGGAGCCGGATTCGGATGAGCTGGTTTGAGTTTCCGATGTCGCCTGGGTAGGATCGGGGTTCTCAGGCTGTCCACCTGTGTCAGTCCCCACCTGGTTTGGGGCCGTGGTCTGGCCTTCCTCGGCGCTGGGGGCGCGATTGAGCAAATTGCAGGCGATCGTAGCAAGAACGAGGGCCGTTACGGCGAAAATAAGCTTGTTTGATTTCATGGCGACCTCCTCTGGTCAAAAACTTGATAGGGCATTGGTCGGGATTATGGTACCGGATGGGACAGTTACGGAATATCCGTCGTTAGTCCCAGAGCAGTCGGTCATGGTGACTCGGTACGGCATGGATCCGGACGCTTCGGATCGGTGCGCGTGCCGCAGAACTGGCCTGCACCTATGTCTGAGTCTGCGATTCCTGTGAAAAACGATCCGGAGGGGTCCAGCGTGAGATTTACAGACAGCGATTCCACGTCCGAGTTCCAGAAAACACCGGTGATCGTGGTGCCGTCCACGTTTACGATACCTTCAAGGATCACCTGCCGCGTACCCTCGTACCAGGTTGAGCGGACCGAGTTATCGATCACAACGAAATTCACCCGGTTGACGATACTGATCTTCGGATTAGCGATCCAGACATTCCACTCACCATCCCAGGCCAAAGGGAAGGTCTCTGCAGTTGGCTGCATTGTTGGCAGGTCTGTCGGTTTTGCAGTTGGAGGGATTTCAGGTTCGCTGGTCGGCAGGATAGCTGTGGGTTGGCTGGTCGGTGGTGAGAGAGGTAATTCCGTAGGCTGCGAGTCTTGTGAGGTGCCGGGAACGACAGTGGTTGAGGTGGGAGTGCAGGCTGAAACGCATGGAAAGGCGCATATAATCAGGAATAGGGGAATGTAAATTTTTTGCATGGTGGTTTAATTTTAACGCGCACCAGGAAGAAGCTCAGGCGGATCCGGTGTGCGCGCAAAATGTGTAATGGAGCGTGGTGCTATGCGAATAGGCGTTGTTTTTCCACAAACGGAATTCGGAAATGATGTCGGGGCGATCCGAGAATATGCACAAACGGTCGAAGCGCTTGGATTTACGCATCTCCTTGCGTATGATCACGTGCTTGGAGTCGCGCCAACCGCGGAGAATATCCACCGCAGTGGTTGGGAGGACAAATGGCGTGGGCCTTATACCATCGATGACCCGTTCCACGAGGTTTTCGTATTGTATTCATACATGGCCGCGATCACAACGAAGCTTGCGTTTATTACGGGCGTGCTGGTGCTGCCGCAGCGGCAGGCCGCAGTGGTGGCGAAGCAGGCAGCTGAACTGGACCTGTTGAGTGGTGGACGGCTGCGAATTGGGGTCGGCGTCGGTTGGAACCGGGTGGAAATCGAATCGCTGGGCGAAAAACCGGAGAAGCGGGGGAGACTCGTGGAAGAACAGCTGGCGGTGATGCAGGCGCTGTGGACGGAGCGCCAGGTCCGGTTTGAAGGAAAATACCACCGGCTGCTGGACGTTGGCATCCTGCCGATGCCGGTGCAGCGCCCAATTCCACTGTGGTTTGGCGGGCATGCGGATCAGGTGATGGACCGGATCGCTCGATTTGGGGCCGGCTGGCTGCCGGGTTTCAGGTCGGCTGCGCAGGCGGAGGAACGCCTGGCGCGCCTGGACCAGGCGTTGGAGCAGGAGGGAAGAAAGCGATCTGAGATCGGGATTGAACCGAGGGTCAGCTATGGCGACGGAAACCCGGAGACATGGCGAGACATCCTGGAAGGCTGGCGAGCTGTTGGGGCTGACCATGCTTCCATCAACACGATGTATTTGGGTTTCAAGAAACCAGAGCAGCACCTGGAAGCGCTGCGTAGATTTGCTGAGGAAATGTTTTAAGGGATGGCAGGTCTTGGCGCGTTCCTGGGAACGGAAGACTGGCCATGGCTTGAGCTTCGGAAGGTTATAATTTCCACGTGACCACCCATCTTACCGATACACCTCTTTCGACTCGCAAACGCGCCGTTATCATCGGTGCTTCGTCTGGCATCGGCGCTGACCTCGCACGGGAACTCGTCAAACGCAACTATTTCGTCGCACTTGTCGCCCGCCGAGGCGACGCCCTTGAAAACCTCTGCGCCGAAGTCAATTCAGGCCACCGGCAGAATGCCCGTTTTTACACACACGATGTCACCGACTTCGACGAAACCCAATTGCTCTTTCAGAATATCCTCTCAGACCTGCAACGCATCGATGCAATCATTTATAACGCAGGCATAATGCCGAAGGTCGAGTTCACGGAATATGATTTCAAGAAAAATGAAGCAATGGTGCGCGTCAACACACTCGGTGCAATGGCCTGGCTCGAACCGGCCGCTGTCCTGTTCGAAAAAATCGGGGCAGGTCAGATCGTCGGCATATCCTCGGTTGCTGCGGACAGGGGACGGGTCAAGAATCCGGGCTACAATGCCTCCAAAGCTGCCTTCGACACATTCCTCGAAGGTCTCCGCAACCGCCTGACAAGGCGCGGCGTTCACGTACTGACCGTCCGGCCCGGCCCCACCGACACCGCGCTGACCAAAGAAGTCGGCGGCGTGATGATGGTCCCGCCACAGAAGGTCGCAGGCGACATCGCGCGCGCCATGCAGTCCCGCAAACAGGTCATATACACCCCTGGGCGGTGGGCGCTCATCATGTTTATCGTACGAAACATCCCGTCAATCATTTTTCGGCGGCTGAACTTCTAGTTTGTGAACAGGGTACATGCTGCCTGGTCCCTGGCACCTGGAACGAAAATGCATTTCTCCCCCAACGGTATTCTCCCGCTCGCCCGGCTCGCCCGGCTCGATAACTTCGGTCATTCGCTGACTTCAGCAGCATATCTCTTCCGTCCCTCGACGATCGAACAGCTGGCCGAAATATTCACCGCAGCCGGAAATCACGGCGTTCCGGTGACCCTGCGCGGCAGCGGACGCAGCTACGGCGACGCTTCGCTCAATGCCGGCAGGATCGTCGTGGATATCCGGCGAATGAACCGCATTCTTGAATGGGACCCTGAGACGGGCGTCGTCACCTGCGAACCCGGCGTCACGATCGAGCAGCTGTGGAAACACATCCTTGAAGACGGCTGGTGGCCCCCCGTCGTGCCGGGCACAATGTTTCCGACCCTCGGCGGCTGCCTGGGGATGAACATACACGGGAAAAACAACTGGCAAAAAGGCACGCTCGGGGAACATGTCACCGCATTAACGCTTCTCACACCCGGCGGCGAAGAACGGAATCTCACTCCTACCGACCCCTTGTTTCAGGCCGTTGTCGGCGGGTTGGGGATGCTGGGGGCTATCGTCCGTGTGACGATGCGGATGAAACGCGTCTACTCCGGGATGGTCAACGTCAGGGCGTGGGCCGAGGCTGACCTTACCGGGATGCTTGATGCGACCGACGCTGGCAAAGACGCACATGATTACATCGTCGGATGGATCGACTGCACCAGAGGCGGCCGGCGTCTCGGCCGCGGCCAGATGCACAGCGCCGACAACCTCCCTGAAGGAGCCGACCCGTTCCCCAACCAGACCCTTTGTGTCGATCACCAGGTGCTGCCAGACACTTTCTTTGGTGTGATCCCCAGGTCCATTCTGTATCGCTTCATGCGACCTGCGATGAATAATCTCGGTGTGCGCGCGGTCAATAGCGCCAAGTATCTTGCAAACCGGACTGTCGGGAACGACAGGCAGTTCTGGCAATCGCACGTCGCATTCAACTTCCTGCTGGATTACATCCCGAACTGGGAGCGCGCTTACGGCCGGGGCGGACTGATCCAGTACCAGTGTTTCATCCCGAAAGAAGCTGCCCACGATGCTTTCTCGGAAATCATTCGCCGCGGTCTGAAACACAGGCTCCCCAGTTATCTCGGTGTCCTCAAGCGTCACCGCCCGGATAACTTCCTGCTTTCCCATGCCGTCGACGGTTTTTCGCTGGCGCAGGATTACCGCGTCACGCGCAATAACCGGGCAGGATTGGAAAAACTCCTGCGGGAGCTGGACGAAATCGTTGTAGATGCTGGAGGGAAGTTTTATTTTGCTAAGGACAGCACCTTGCGGACGGAGACCGTCCGCCGGTATCTCGGGGAAAAGACAATTGTGGAGTTCAGAAGGTTGAAAAAGGAACTCGATCCGGGGGATTTACTCGAATCCGACCTGTACCGGCGCTGTTTTGAACCGTTGAGTTAATCCGGCTGCTATCACACGATATGGATTCCGGCGAGGATTAACCAGATCGGATAAAGGACCAGCCATCCGAACGAATTTGCCTGCTGCCCAAGCGTATTGACATACCAATGGACCGATTCGGGTGAATCCGCGCGTTGAATGATGCCGGGAACGGCCAGAAAACCGAAGAGCATTAACGCCGCGCAGGCCACGCCGAACGCATATACACCAAGCGAAAAAAAATTCTTCATCTGAACTGAGAACAATACGCTTACCAGCCAGATGCCGATCAATGCATAGCCGGTTGACATGAAGAGTCCGGACAAAAACCAACCGGTCTTCTTAGTGATGACCATATAGGTGCCAACAGCCACAGTCACCAGGCCGGCCAGCGCAAAAAACAGACCTATCCAGGCCAATGCCGGGTACTCGCTACGAAAGACTGAACTGAAAGCCGCGGCAAAGACGAAGTTCAAGGCTGCTGCCAGGCTGTTGAAGATATCATTCAAGGTGCCGAACGGTTGGCCTCGAAACGAGAAGAGGATGATAAAGATTAATGAAAAGACACCGGCAAACCCGGCAACCAGAGCAGACCAACCTGCAAACGAATTCACGTGTACAGTTTCCATTGCTACCAGTCCCTCCGCTCCCAGCTTTGAACAACGACAGGTCTGCGCGGCGAGAATAACCTCGCCAGCACAGCTCCGGTCAGAAAACCGCCGATATGGGCCC